>JAFWJY010000198.1 GCA_017514525.1 Solobacterium sp.
AGAAAAATTTATACTGGACAAACGTTCAAAAACTGATATTATTATTAAGCACTGCGGATGTGGTGAAACTGGTAGACACGCTGATTTCAGGGGTCAGTGGGGAGACTCGTGCAGGTTCGAATCCTGTCATCCGCATGAAACGATAAAAACCTTCTGGAATAGAGGGTTTTTATTTTTGTGAGACAAATAATCCAATTCTTTGTTTTATAAGTATCAGCGTAATCATGGAATAAACCATGTCAGCATCTGAAAAGCTGTAGTAAGATAAGGATAATTATGGAAAAGATATGCGATCTTCATTGCCATTCAACGTTTTCTGACGGCACCAAGACACCGGCAGAACTTGTTGCACTTGCGGAACAAAAAGGGATCAGCGCATTAGCGCTAACCGATCATAATACCTCCGGAGGACTGAAGGATTTTATGGAAGCCGGGAAGAACAGCAGCGTGATTACTGTACCGGGCTGTGAGTTTACGACCGAATGGAATGGAAAAGAAATCCATGTTGTGGGTCTGTTCTTCAAGGAAGAATACTGGCCGGAAATTACCGACTTTCTGGAACTGTCTCAAATCGCAAAGGTCAACAGCAACCGTCTTCTGATAAAGAATCTTGCCGGCGCCGGCTATGACATTAGTTTTGAGGACGTCGTTGAGCTTGCCGGCAGCGAAGAGTTCAATCGTGCGCATGTTGCACGAGTGCTGTTTAAGAAAGGGATTGTCGGCAGTGTTCAGGAAGCGTTTGATACGCTTCTCAAGAAAGGCAACGGCTTCTATATTCCCGCCAAGCGCATTACTTCTGCTGCGGCAATCCGTTTCATTAAAACGTATGAGGCGACTGCGATTATTGCTCATCCGTACTTAAGCCTTAAACCGGATGAAGTTCGTGAATTCCTGCCGCAGGCAAAGGAAGCAGGCCTGGATGCGATTGAAACGCACTATACAACTTATGATGAGGAGACCACAAAACTCGCCATTGCCGTGGCTGAGGAATTTGGTCTGAAACAAAGCGGCGGCTCCGATTTCCATGGTGAGGCCAAACCGGATATAGATCTTGGGGTTGGCAGAGGAAACCTTCGTGTTCCATATCAATTCTATGAAGACATGCGCAGCTGCTCGTGCTTTCGCTAATCATCCATTGACCAGGACGAATTCATGAAGCAGTTTACACTTCGGACAAGAACAGATCTGATTGAGGCAGTGGCCTATTATGGCTTCCTGCCGTTTTTTGCTAATGAGATCGAAGGACTTTCAGTAGAGGAGATGACACCCACGCGTCTCTGGTTTACTGAGATCAGCGGACCGTGGGAATGGAAAGGACCGGTCATTTCGGAAGGAAACTGCGTTTATGGAAAATTTTTTGATAAGAAAGCAGGCTTTGTCTCAAATCAGTGGTTTCCGGATTTTGCCAATATCCGCAGGGATGGCTATGACTTTGATGCCCGGTTTGAAGATGGTCTGGCAACTCATAATGACCAGTATCTCTACAATCTGATTGCCTCGAAACATTCCATGTTATCGAAGGACGCCAAGATCCTTGGCGGATATATGAAACCGCGCAATGCCGGCAAAGATGACTGGAAACCAAGAAAAGGATTTGACACAACGATTACCAGACTGCAGATGCAGTGTTATATCATCACATCCAATTTTGAGTATGAAACCGGCAAAAACGGACAGCCCTACGGATGGGGGATTGCCCGCTACGCAACCCCGGAAGCGTACCTTGGGAAATCATTCGGTAAAAAAGTTTACTATCGCACGGTGGATGCTTCGCGGAAGCGGATTCTGAAGCATCTTCGCAGTGTACTTCCGGATACGGAAACGGTATATCTGGAGCGTCTGATCGGCTGAACAGGCCGGTCTTTTTGTTTGTGAAAAAGTCGTAAAAACGCACTATTTAAGCCAAAATCCGCGTTTTTTATCCATTGAAACCAGAACCTCCATCGGTTAGAATAGGAAAGGTATGAGAAAAAATTAACAAGTCTCACACACAGACAGAAAGGAACTTTTAATTCATGTCAAAGAAGGTAGTATTAGCAGGTGCTTGCCGTACGCCAATCGGAAAAATGGGCGGTGCGCTGAGCACGGTTTCCGCGGTTGATCTCGGAGCCATTGTAATCAAAGAGGCTCGGAACCGCGCAGGGGTAAAACCGGAACAGGTAGATCACGTATATATGGGTAATGTCATCCAGGCTGGTCTTGGTCAGAACCCGGCCCGTCAGGCTTCCATCAAAGCAGGTCTTCCGGTGGAATGTCCAGCCGTAACAATCAACGTTGTTTGCGGCAGCGGTCTGAACTGCGTCAATATGGCAGCTCAGATGATTCAGGCAGGCGATGCCGATATCGTCGTTGCCGGCGGTATGGAAAATATGAGCCAGGGCCCGTATGCGGTTATGAACGGCCGCTTCGGTTACCGTATGAATGACGGCAAACTGGTCGACCTGATGGTTCATGACGCTCTTTGGGATGCATTTAACAACTATCATATGATGATCACTGCTGAAAATGTTGCGGAGCAGTGGCATCTCACCCGTGAAGAGCTTGACGCATTCTCTGCAGAAAGCCAGCAAAAGTGTGAAAAAGCAGTTGCGGAAGGCAGATTCAAGGATGAAATCGTCCCGGTAACGATCCATGGCCGCAAGGGTGATACGGTCGTTGACGCAGATGAAGGACCTCGTCCAGGCACAACTGCAGAATCCCTTGCCAAGCTGAAGTGCTGCTCTGGCAAGAAAGAGGGCGGTGTTGTTACAGCAGGCAACGCCTCCGGTATCAATGATGGTGCTGCTGCAGTCGTCGTCATGAGTGAAGAAAAGGCCAAGGAACTCGGCATTCAGCCGATGGCAACATTCGTAGCCGGCGCATTAGGCGGCGTTGACCCAAGCATCATGGGTGTTGGTCCGGTTGCGGCCACAAAGAAAGTCCTCGCAAAGACCGGCATGTCTGTTGATGACTTCGATCTGATTGAGGCAAATGAAGCATTTGCAGCTCAGTCCGTTGCGGTTGAAAAGGAACTCAAGTGGGATCATTCCAAACTCAACGTCAATGGCGGTGCGATTGCCCTGGGACACCCGGTAGGTGCTTCCGGCTGCCGTATTCTGGTAACCCTGCTGAATGAGATGGTAAAACGCGATGCCAAGAAGGGTCTTGCGACACTCTGCATCGGCGGTGGCATGGGCTGCGCAACCATCGTGGAGCGTGACTGAGAGGTACCATTGCCATGAGTTTTGTGACCTATGAAAACAAAGGTGCCTACGGCATCATCACAATGAATCGTCCGGAAGCTCTGAACGCTCTGGATTCCAATGTATTGAATGATCTTTCCGCCGCATTGGATGAAGTTGATTTAAATACCGTTCGCTGCCTGATCATTACCGGTGCAGGCGAAAAGAGCTTTGTCGCAGGTGCTGATATCAAAGAAATGGCTTCTCTGACAAAGGCAGAAGGCGAGGCATTCGGCAAAAAGGGCAATGACATCTTCCGCCGTATTGAAACCCTTCCGATTCCGGTCATCGCAGCCGTCAACGGCTTTGCGCTGGGCGGCGGATGCGAGCTGTCCATGAGCTGTGATTTCCGCATCTGCTCGGACAACGCGGTATTCGGCCAGCCGGAGGTTGGTCTTGGCATCACGCCGGGATTTGGCGGCACCCAGAGACTGGCACGCCTCATCGGTCCGGGCTATGCAAAACAGATGATCTACACAGCCCGCAACATCAAGGCAGATGAAGCGCTGCGAATTGGTCTTGTAAATCAGGTTGTCGCACAGGAGGAACTGCTTCCGACAGCGGAGAAACTGGCAGCCGGCATTGCCAAAAACGCTCCGATCGCCGTTCGTCAGTGTAAGAAGGCAATCAATGAAGGTCTTGAACTGGATATGGACAAGGCGATCGAACTGGAAGAAAAGCTCTTCGGAGACTGCTTCGAAACCCATGATCAGGTAGAAGGCATGACCGCATTCATGGAGAAGCGCAAAGAAAAGAACTTCACAAATAACTAAGGGATAGAAAAAGTTAAGGAGAAAACAGAATGAAAGTAGCAGTAATCGGCGCCGGTACAATGGGACGCGGCATTGCGCAGGCATTTGCGCAGTGCGACAAGGTAGAAAAGGTATACCTCTGCGATATCAAGCAGGAATTTGCGGACAATGGCAAAGCCATGGTCAAGAAAGGCTTTGACAAGCGCATTGCCAAGGGAAAGATGGCACAGGAAGATGCGGATAAGATCCTCGCAAAGATCCAGTGCGGTCTGAATGAACAGGCAGTTGATCCGGATCTGGTTGTTGAAGCAGCTCTGGAAGTCATGCAGCTGAAGAAGGACTGCTTCAAGCAGCTTCAGGATGAGATTGTTAAAAACGAAAACTGCATTTACGCATCCAATACATCCAGTCTGTCCATCACAGAAATCGGTGCCGGCCTTTCCAAGCCGGTCATCGGCATGCATTTCTTCAACCCGGCTCCGGTTATGAAGCTCGTTGAAGTGATTGCCGGCATCAATACACCGGCAGAGATGGTTGCCAAGGTCAAAGAGATTTCCGAAATGCTCGGCAAGACACCGGTACAGGTAGAGGAAGCTCCGGGCTTCGTCGTCAACCGCATCCTCGTACCGATGATCAACGAAGGCATTCAGGTTTACAGCGAAGGCATTGCCAGCATCGAAGGAATCGATACGGCAATGAAGCTTGGCTGCAACCATCCGATGGGACCGCTGGAACTCGGTGACTATATTGGTCTCGATATCGTGCTTGCCATCATGGATGTTATCTACAAGGAAACCGGAGATTCCAAGTACCGTGCATGCACGCTGCTCCGCAAGATGGTTCGCGGCAAGCATCTGGGTGTCAAGACCGGTATCGGCTTCTATGATTACAGCAACGGCGGCAAGGTTGCCGTAGACGCAAAATAAAACAGCGGTGCCGGATGAGGATTTCTCATCCGGCTTCACTGCGTACATAAAAATTTGGAGGAACAGAAAGTATGGATTTCCAATTGGATCAGCAGCACGAAATGGCTCGTTCACTCTTCCGTGAATTTGCCGAAAAAGAAGTGAAGCCTCTCGCAATTGAAACCGATGAAACAGAAGTATTCCCGCGTGAGACCGTCACAAAAATGCAGAAATACGGGTTTATGGGGATTCCCGTACCGAAAGAATACGGCGGACAGGGCTGTGACCCGCTGACTTATGTCATGTGTGTTGAAGAGCTTGCCAAGGTATGCGCTACAACCAGTGTTATTGTCAGTGCTCATACATCCCTGTGCATTGACCCGATTCTCACCTATGGCACCGAAGAACAGAAGCAGAAGTATGTCGTACCTCTGGCAAAAGGGGAAAAGCTTGGCGCATTTGCGCTGACCGAACCGGGTGCCGGAACCGATGCCCAGGGTGCACAGACCAAAGCGGAATTTGATGAAGCGACAAATGAATGGATTCTCAACGGCTCCAAGTGCTTTATCACAAACGGTAAGGAAGCAGATATCTATATTGTTGTTGCCTATACCGATATTGTCGAAGACAAGCGCGGCCGCAAGCAGAAGCGTTTCTCTACGTTTATCGTCGAGAAGGATACACCGGGCTTTACCTTCGGTGTAAAGGAAAAGAAGATGGGCATCCGCGGCTCTTCCACCTATGAACTGATTTTCCAGGACTGCCGGAGTCCGAAGGACAACCTGCTTGGTGTCCGTGGCAAAGGCTTCGCCAATGCCATGCATACCCTGGACGGTGGGCGTATCGGTATCGCTGCACAGGCCCTTGGCATTGCGGAAGGCGCACTGGACCGCACGATTGCCTACGTCAAGGAACGCAAGCAGTTCGGCCGTTCCATTGCCCAGTTCCAGAACACGCAGTTCCAGCTTGCCAACATGGCAACACAGATCGAGGCTGCACAGCTGCTGGTATACAAAGCTGCTGAGGCAAAGCGCACACAGTCTGTCTACAGCGTTGAAGCTGCCAAGGCGAAGCTGTTTGCGGCAGAAACAGCGATGGATGTCACAACCAAATGCGTACAGCTCATGGGAGGCTATGGCTACATCCGTGAGTATGAAGTAGAACGCATGATGCGTGATGCCAAGATCACAGAGATCTACGAAGGCACTTCTGAAGTTCAGCGCATGGTGATTTCCGGCGCGCTGCTGAAGTAAGAAAGGGGAATAGAAAATACTATGAAAATAGTTGTTTGTATCAAACAGGTCCCGGATACTGCCGGCGGCGTGAAATTCAAACCGGATGGAACACTGGACCGTCAGGCGATGCTGGCGATCATGAACCCGGATGACAAAGCTGGTCTTGAAGCAGCGCTTCGCATCAAGGATGCGGATCCGGAAAACGTTAAGGTTACCGTTTTGACAATGGGTCTTCCTAAAGCGGATTCCGTTCTTCGTGAGGCAATGGCAATGGGCGCAGATGATGCGCTGCTCATCACAGACCGTGTGCTTGGCGGCGCGGATACCTGGGCTACTTCTTCCACAATTGCCGGCGCGCTTAAAAACATGGACTTTGATCTGATCATTACCGGCCGTCAGGCAATTGACGGTGATACCGCACAGGTTGGTCCGCAGATAGCGGAGCACCTTGGTATTCCGACGATTTCCTATGCAAAGGAAATTCAGGTCGAAGGAGATTCCGTAATTGTAAAGCGTATGTTCGATGACGGCTACATGATGGTCAAGGCTAAGATGCCGTGCTTAATCACTGCACTGTCCGAACTGAATGAACCGCGTTATATGACACCGGGCGGAATCTTCGATGCATTCGCTAAGGATGTCACGGTCTGGGGACGCAAGGATCTTGACGTTGATGATGCTAACATCGGCCTCAATGGTTCTCCGACCAAGATCGCCAAAGCCAGTGACAAAGTTGCCAAGGGGAAAGGAACAGTCGTTACCCCGGATTCTCCTCAGGATGCGGCAGACGGAATCGTCGCCAAGCTCGCTGAGAAGAACATCATCTAAGGAGGTCCAGAACGTATGGGATTAGAAGAATATAAGGGCGTATTTATTTACGCGCAGCAGGTGGATAACAAACTGTCCAATATTTCATTCGAACTGCTTGGCAAAGCCAGAGAGCTTGCGGCAGATCTCGATGAGAAAAAGGTAACCGCTGTTCTGCTTGGATATCAGGTTGGCGAACTGGCTGATAAATTGGCAGAATATGGCGCAGACCGCGTTATTGTAGTAGATGATCCGGAACTGAAGGACTATCGTACAGAACCGTATACGCATGCGCTTGCTTCAGTCATCAATGAATACAAGCCGGAAATCATGCTGGTAGGTGCGACTGCGATTGGCCGTGACCTTGGCCCGCGCACCAGTGCCCGTGTAAAGACCGGACTTACGGCAGACTGCACCAGCCTTGAAATCGGTGACTTCCCACTCACTCCGATTCCAGGCCAGGAACAGAAGCACAAGCAGCTGCTTATGACCCGTCCGGCATTCGGCGGAAACACCATCGCTACGATTGCCTGCCCGGACAACCGTCCGCAGATGGCAACCGTACGACCAGGCGTTATGCAGAAAATTGCCCGCATGGAAGGTGCCAAGGCCGAGGTTGTAAATTACAATCCTGGCTTTACACCGAACAACTGCTACGTTGAAATCCTTAAGGTTGTAAAGGAAGTCTCTGCAATTGCGGACATCGCTGAAGCCAAGATCCTGGTATCCGGCGGCCGCGGCGTTGGCTCCAAAGAAAACTTCAAGCTGCTGGAAGACCTGGCTGAAGTACTTGGCGCATCTGTTTCCTGCTCACGTGCGGTTGTTGACAACGGATGGATGCCGAAGGAAATGCAGGTAGGACAGACCGGTAAAACCGTTCGTCCGAAAGTATACTTCGCAATCGGTATCTCCGGCGCGATCCAGCATGTCGCAGGTATGGAGGAGTCGGACTTCATTATTGCCATAAACAAGGATGAAAACGCTCCGATCTTCGATGTCGCTGACTATGGAATTGTTGGTGATCTGAACAAGATCGTCCCGCTGCTGACAGAAAAACTGAAAGCAGAAAAGGCGAAGAAGAGCGCCTAATTCAATTCTTATGAAAAGCACCAGTCCCTTGAATGAGACTGGTGTTTTTTGAATCACTTACAGGATGTAAACGGTAGAAGACGTATTCAGACTTCTTCCTGAACATAGTTCAGAAATCTGCAGAGTTCTTCGTCCCAGAAGCTCCATTCATGGCCAAGACCTTCGATCTGATCATACTGGTAGTGAAAGTCAGGGTCATTGAGCTCTTCGGCTGTCTGTCTGACCAGAAGGTTCTTATCAAGCCATGGATCCTCACTGCCGCAGGCATGATAGATTCGCGGCTTTACCTTGTTTTCGGCAGAAACCTTCTGAAGCAGATACCGGATGCTGTAGGAACTGTTATGGAATTCATCCGCTCCAAACATGCGGATCCGCGGGGTAATCTCACCAGGTTCCGCTGGTTTGTAAGCTGAGTCTGCTTTATCTCCGGCGGAGAAGGCACCGATTGCCCCAAAGCGTGATGGAAAGGAGAGACCAATCAGCATACATCCATATCCGCCGTTGGAAAGACCGCAGATATAGTTATCTTCCCGTTTATCCGAAAGGTGCGGAAACATCTGAACCAGAAGTTCCGGCAGTTCCTTGCCAAGATAAGTCCTATAGTTCAGGCCGTACGCCATATCCGCAAAACAGGAATCATTCGCATTGACGATCACTACCGCAAGATGACGGGAGTCAGGTATAGAGGCAACAGTGGAATAGTACAGCCATTCATTTTCATCCCCGGAGCCGCCATGACACAGCCACAGCACCTTCAGTGTTTCATCTTCCTTCACTTCATCCGGAAGCAGGATGCGGCAGTCATTGTACATGCTCAGGATGTTGGAAAAGTGATTCAGCTTAACGGAAATCATTGCCGTTCCTCCCCATGAAGTTTCCTTGTTTCAGTTCGCAGTCGCAGAACCATGCGAACATTTCTTTCAGGCGCTCATTCCAGTATTGAAATTCATGCCCACCGATTCCCCAGTGTGATATGACATCATAGCCGGTTTCCGCTGCTGCACAGAAGCGCTGATTAACCGCATACAGGGAATCTTCATTCCCGCAGCAAACAAACAGGCGGGGACGTTTTTCCACAGGCACCGCCTCAAGCAGCGCAAACGGGTTATACCTCTCTTCGTTTGCGAGTAAGAGATCCGGGCCGAACATGTTCTTCATGTTTACGCCGGGAATCTGTTCCTGAATCGCAAAGACATCCAGTGCTCCGCTGAATTCCGCGATATTGCCAAAGGTATCCGGATGATTGAGGCCGTTGATTACGGCGCCATAGCCGCCCATGGATTCTCCGGCAATCAGCCAGTCTTCCTTCCGCTTTGAAACCCGAAAGTGCTTGCGGATAAACGAAGGAATTTCGATTGAAATGTAATCCATGTAGCGATAGCCATTCCAGGTATTGATATAAAAGCTGTTTTTACCGGAAGGCATGAACACGAGCACCGGCAGTTCCCGTACCATGTCGGCAATCTGACTTTTCAAGAGCCATTCGGTGCGGTCATTGTTGGCGCCATGCAAAAGAACGATTACCTTGTATCCTTCCTTCTGAGAAAGAGATTTGTATCCCGGCTGCGGGATCAGAACCTCTGCCTCTACCGGCATGTTCAGCGCTGATGAACGGAAATTGAATGTTCCCCATGCCATAGATGATCCTCCATATCTGTTTGAGACAATGATAGCTTTACGCTCTTCTTCCATGCAATGGATGTAACGTAAAAAGGCTCCTGCAGTTCAGGAGCCTTAGAGACATGTGTTCTTGTGTATTACCGACGTTCAACGATTGCTGCACAGCCCATGCCGCCGCCGACACAGAGGGTCGCAAGCCCTTTTTTCGCATCGCGCTTCTGCATTTCATACAGCAGGGAGACGAGAATTCTGGCACCGGTGCATCCGACCGGATGACCAAGGGCAATTCCGCTTCCGTTGACATTCAGCTTGGAATGATCCCATTTCAGCTCTTTCTCAACCGCAACGGACTGCGCCGCAAATGCTTCATTTGCTTCAATCAGATCGAAGTCCTCAATCTGATAGCCGGCTTTATCCATTACTTTGCGTGTCGCATAGATCGGGCCAACACCCATGATGCTCGGATCAACACCGGCGAGTTCACCGGCTACCCAGTAGGCAAGGGGAGTAATGCCAAGCTCCGTTGCCTTTTCTTCACTCATGACAACAAGTGCCGCAGCGCCATCATTGATGCCGGATGCGTTGCCGGCTGTAACGACGCCGTCTTTCTTGAATGCCGGCTTCAGTTTTGCCAAAGCCTCCATCGTCGTGCCCGGACGGTTTCCTTCATCGGTATCGAATACGATATCACCTTTGCGGGTCTTGATCGTAACCGGTACGATATCATCCTTGAAACGGCCCTCGGCAATGGCCTTTTCTGCCTTGTTCTGGGATTCTACCGCAAAGGCATCAAGCTCTTCGCGGGTGAGATGCCACTGTTCTGCCACATTCTCTGCCGTGATGCCCATATGGTATCCGCCAAATGCATCCGTCAGTGCGTCTTTGATCATCGAGTCTTCAACGGTACCTGCGTTCATACGGTAGCCAAAACGTGCTTTGGTCAGCAGGTATGGCGCAAGGTCCATGTTCTCCATACCGCCGGCAACGATGATGCCCTTATCACCCATGGCAATCAGCTTTGCGGCAAGATTGACGCAATGCAGACCGCTTCCGCACAGAACATTAATGGTAATGGCTGGTACTTCTACCGGAATGCCGGCATTGATAGCTGCCTGACGGGCAGGGTTCTGACCGGTACCGGCCTGAATGACATTGCCCATGTAGACTTCATCTACCATTTCCGGTTTGATGCCGGCACGGTTCATCGCTTCCTTAATCACAATGGAACCCAGTTCTGCTGCAGGTACATCCTTCAGCGTCCCGCCGAACTTGCCAATTGGTGTACGGCAGGCACTCGCAATTACTACATTTCTCATATGGTTTATTCCTCTTCGTTTTCGTAATGCTTTGCGTCTTCTTCGCCGTACAGTACACGAAGTGCGCCAAGCGCCAGCGCGATCATTTCGCGCTCGCCCGGAATCGCCACTACCGGTGCGATCCAGCCGACACGCTCTTCAATGCCTTTGACAATCTGCTGGTCATAGGCAAGACCGCCGGTCAGAATCGTCGCGTCGATCTTACCGAAGTTTACGCTCGCAAGCGCCGCGATGTCTTTCGCATGCTGGTAGATAAACGCATCACGGATGATGCGTGCTTTTTCATCGCCTTCTTCAATCCGCTTTTCGACAACCCGCATATCTGCAGTGCCTAAATATGCGACAAGACCTGCATCACCAACGGCACGCTTCATCATGTCATCGACAGTCGGATACTTGCCGGAATAGCAGAGACGAATCAGATCACCAACCGGAACTGCACCGGAACGGGTAGGGGAGAACGCGCCATCGCCATCCAGTCCGTTGTACATATCGATGCACTTGCCTTCTTTGATGATAACGGTTGTACATCCGCCGCCCATATGCGCAACGACACAGGTTACTTCATCAAACTTTTTGCCGACAGACTTCGCGTATTCTCTCGTGACAGCACGGATATTCAACGCATGGATCAAAGAGCGTCTTGAGATATCCGACATACCGGAAATGCGTGCGACCGGAGTGATCTCATCGACCGCTGTCGGATCAACGATATAGGATGGCTTGCCAAGCGGATCCGCAATCTTGCGGGCAAGCAGTCCGCCAAGGTTTGCCGCATGGTCGCCATGCAGGGCAATGGTGAGATCGTGAACGATCGCATCATTGACGAGATAGGTGCCAGCTTCAATCGGATGGAGATAGCCGCCGCGGCCAACGCAGGCATCCAGCTGACTGACGTCATAATTCTGTTCTTTCAGATAGTTCATGATGACGTTGTAGCGGAAGTCCAGCTGATCAATGGTTTTCGGAAACTTGGCCATCTCTTCGGAAGGATGTTCCAGAACGGTTTCCGATACTTTCTGATCATCTTCAAACAGCGCAATCTTGGTTGAAGTGGAACCTGGATTAATTGCCAGAATATGAAATGCCATGATTATTCTCCTTTACTCCTTGCATGCTCGCTGAGCACCGCTGCCAGGGCAATCGAGTTGACCTTGACTTCTTTATTGTCAGAACGGCTGGTGAGAATGACCGGAGCCTTTGTGCCAGTCAGAACGTTGCCGTTCTTGATGCCGGGCACCATATGTACGATTGCTTTATAAACGAGGTTTCCGGCATGGATATCCGGGAAGAGCAGCACATCTGCCTTGCCGGCACATGGTCTGTCCTGAGCGCCTTTTTCAATTGCGGCTTCGTCATAGAGTGCGATATCGAGAGACAGCGGTCCATCAACGATCGCATCACCGAACTCACCGGCTTCACCGGCCTTGCGCAATTCTTCCGCATCGACCGTTACCTGCATCTTCGGATTAACAACTTCAACTGCCGCAAGCGGAGCAATATGCGGCTTCACGACACCGCAGGCACGTGCAACCTCAGCGGTATAGTTGATGATTGCTTTCTTGTCCTCCAGTGTCGGGTAGGGCATAAACGCCACATCACTTAAGAATAAGAGGTGATCGATGCCTGGAATCTCAAAGACACAGACATGGGACAGCGGTTTGCCGGTACGCAGACCAACTTCCTTATTCAGTACACTCTTCAGGAAATCCTTGGTTGCCAGTAATCCTTTCATATACATGTCGGCTTTGCCGTCATGTACCAGCTGTACGGCTTTCAGACTGGCCTCAACACTATCCGGTTCGTTTATGATCTGAAACTGAGCCGGATCGATTTTCAGTTCGGAACAGATCTCACAGATCTTTGTTTCATCACCGACCAGAATGGCATCCACAATTCCAAGGTTGTGGGCTTCCTGTACGGCTTCCAAAACAGCGGCGTCCTGGGCGCAGGCAACAGATAATACTTTCTTGTCACACTGACGCACCTTGGACAAAAGCTCTTCAAATGTTTTACTCATGCGTATGGTTATCCTCCTTGCATTCGTATTTGTCCGCCTAATATGTTAACATATTCACATATAGCGTACAATCAAATAAGAAAGGTATTTACATAGATGAAAGCTTGTTATCCCGGTACATTTGATCCCATCACAAAAGGGCATCTGGATATTATTGAACGGGCTTCCCGCATGTTTGATGAAGTTGTGATTCTGATCATGCGCAACCCGAATAAAAAGTGTCTGTTTTCCGAAGCGGAACGCAGACAGATGATCGCAGACTGTGTTGCGAGTCTGCCGAACGCAGACCGGATCAGTGTGGAAATCGGTTCTGGCCTGACAGTAGAGTATGCGAAGTCAATCGGCGCCTCTGCCATTGTCCGCGGCATCCGGGCGGTCTCGGATTACGAATATGAGTTACTGCAGGCAACAGCCAACATGTATCTCAATGACCGGATCGAAACGATGCTGCTGATCGCCCGGCCGGAATATTCCTTTCTGAGCTCCAGCGTCGTAAAGGAAATCGGCGTCAACCGCGGAGATATCTCCGGCATGGTGCCGCCAGAGATTCTCGAAAAGGTATCCAGCCAGCTGGCAGGCAATTAAGACGCAGACGCGTCTTTTTCTGTGCCTGTGTTATGACAACCGGGTTGCACTGTGAAATAATAAGCGCAGGAAAACGAGGACTACATATGAGAAAAGAGTTTGGAAAAAAGACGATTATTACACCATTGCCGGTATTGATTCTGGCAACCTACGATGAGGCAGGCGTGCCGAATGCGATGAATGCCGCATGGGGCGGTCAGTATGACGGCAATGAAATCTTTGTGAGTCTTGCCAAACATAAGACAACGGACAATCTGATCGCCAAGAAGGCATTTACCGTTAGCTTTGCGACTGCGGATACCGTAGCGGAATCCGATTACTTTGGCATTGCCTCCGGCAAACATCTCAACAAGATTGAAAAAGCAGGTTTTACAACCGTAAAGAGCACCCATGTAGATGCGCCGATCATTGAACAGTATCCGCTGACACTGGAATGCACCGTCAAGGAGCTGCAGGAGGATAAGACCGGCTATATTCTGATCGGGGAAGTCGTAAACATGAGCGCAGATGAATCCATTCTTACGGATGGCCAGGTAGACCTTGGCAAACTGAAGCCGATTATGTTTGACAGTGCCGCAAACAAATATCGTGTGATTGGAGATATTGTGGCAGATGCGTTTGCTTGTGGAAAGAAGTTCTTCTGATCGATGAAGTTTGATGTGCTTGTAAATCCAGGCGGGGCAGGTGGAAAGACGCTTGCCTTCTGGAAGGAAATTGAATCCTGTTTTAACGGAGTGGACTATGAAGTCCATTTCTCAACGCTGGATCATGGGATCAGTGCGATCACCAATGAGCTGACATCGCAATCCAGGGAAGTAAACCTCATTCTTGTTGGCGGGGATGGCTCCATGAATGAAGCGGTCAATGGCATTGCGGATTTCTCCAGAGTCCGTCTGGGTCTGATTCCAAGCGGCTCTGCCAATGATCTCGCCAAAGATATTGGCATTGCTGGAGATACCCGACAGCAGATCAGTACCATCCTGGAAGGAACCATAAAGCGATCGATTGATGTGGGAGAGGTCATTCTGCATAATCGCTCTTCCGTTATTGATCCACTCACACTGAAGGAAGACCCGCACACATATCAGGATGAAACACGACTTCGCTTCAATGTCAGTGCCGGGATCGGCTGGGATGCGGAGATCTGCCGCTGCGTGCAGGTATCACCGCTGAAGAAAGTGCTAAACCGGATTCATTTAGGCAAACTGATCTACATTGCAGAGGCAGTACGTACTGTATTTGCGATGAATACCTTTCATTGCGACGTGAAAGCGGATGAGAAACCACTGACCTATGACCGGTGTGTGTTCTGCGCTGTAATGAACCATAAATATGAAGGCGGGGGATTCATGTTTGGCCCGCATGCCAGAAATGATGATGGCATTCTGGACCTCTGTGCGGTGAATGATGTAACGCCGTTTGACTTCTTTCGCATGTTTCCCAAAGCCTATAAGGGAAAGCAGTTTGAATCCCGTTTTGCCTTTGAAACAAGAGCATCTTCCTACCATTTCAAAACCGATCGTCCCGTATGGGTTCATACGGACGGGGAAATTTCCTGCAAATCCAGTGATGTGACGATTCATCTGCAGAAAGAAAAACTGAATCTGCTCTTCTAGAGTGCTACTATTATGGAGTTCGGAGGACAAGAATAACATGAAAGAATACCAGCCAGTATCCAGTGGAAAAGTAAGAGAGATCTATGATGTGGATGACCATCTGATTATGGTCGCAAGCGACCGTATCAGCGCATTTGATGTCATCCTAAACAACCAGATCACCGGTAAGGGAAAGATCCTGACCGGCATGTCAAAATTCTGGTTTGATTACACGAAGGATATCCTGCCTAATCATATGGTATCGGTCGATACCAATGATATGCCGGAATATTTCCGTACGGAGTGGTTCAAGGGCAGGTCCATGCTGTGCAGAAAGCTGAAGATGCTGCCGATTGAATGCATCGTCAGAGGCTATATCACCGGAAGCGGCTGGGCAAGCTACCAGAAGAACGGTACTGTCTGCGGCATTCCATTACCACAGGGCTTAAAGGAATGCGACAAATTGCCGGAACCGCTCTATACACCAAGCACTAAGGCAGAGCTTGGTGATCATGATGAAAACATTTCCTATGAGCAGTCCATTGAAGTACTGGAAAAGAAATTCCCTGGTCACGGGGAAGCATATGCCAAGGCAATCAAGGAGGCATCCATTGCCCTCTATAAAGCATGTGCAGACTATGCCTTAAGCAAAGGCATCATCATCGCAGATACCAAATTTGAATTTGGTCTGGATGAAAATGGCAATGTACTAATTGGTGATGAAATGCTGACACCGGACTCCAGCCGTTTCTGGCCGAAGGAAGGATATGAACCAGGCAAGAGCCAGCCAAGCTATGACAAGCAGTTTGTCAGAGACTGGCTGAAAGCCAACCCGGACAGTGGCTATACACTTCCACAGGATGTAATCGATAAGACGATTGCCAAGTACGAAGAAGCCTATACACTGCTGACAGGCAAACCAATGGAGTAATGATTGACCGGTACAATGCCGGTCTTTTTTGGTTATTCTGCTTTCTTAATGAAATTCGGTCAGTCTCCAAGACAAACGATCATTGTTTCTGTACAATAGTCGCAAGGCAGGTAAGTTAATGAATCCAGATATCTTAAAACTATTAATAGATTCATTTATGAAGATATTAATGCCAGGCTTACTGGTAACGATTCCCTTAACGGTAATCGCTTTTTCCTTTGCGATGATCATCGCAATCATACTGGCTATGGTGCAGGTAGCGGATGTACCGGTATTAAAGCAGTTTGCCCGGTTTTATATCTGGGTGATCCGAGGTACACCGCTGTTAGTACAGCTGTATGTCGTATTCTTCGGGCTTCCCAGTGTTGGCGTTCGGATCAATGCCTTTCCGGCTGCCGTATTAGTCTTCTCTATTAATGAAGGAGCCTATTGTGCAGAAACGATGCGAGCCGCAATTGAATCTGTACCGGCAGGGCAAATGGAAGCTGGCTATTGCGTAGGCATGAACTACTACCAGATCATGACCCGCATCGTACTACCGCAGGCGTTCCGCACCGCATTCCCGCCATTATTCAACTCCCTGATCGGAATGGTAAAGGATACCAGTCTTGCCGCAAACATTACGGTTGCGGAAATGTTCTTTGCGACGCAGCGCATTGCTGGCAGAACCTATCAGTTTATGGCGCTTTATCTCGAACTGGCCTTTATCTATCTGATGTTTTCAACTGTATTGACCCGTGTACAGGCATGGGGTGAAAAGAGACTGAACTCTTATGGAGGTAATAAGATCTGATGGCGATGCTGGAAGTAAAAGACTTGCATAAGAGTTTTGAGAACACGGTTGTACTGGATGGTGTCAGCCTTTCTGTTGAAAAGGGAGATGTTGTTGCGATTCTGGGACCCTCCGGTGGGGGAAAGACAACCTTCCTTCGCTGTATCAACTTTCTGGAACGGGCAGATTCCGGCACGTTTACCTTTGATGGGGTAACCCATGATCTGGCACATATCAAAAACCGTGAAATCAGCCAGATTCGCAAAAAGACCGGATTTGTATTTCAGAACTACAATCTCTTCCGGAACAAGACAGCGCTCCAGAATGTAACGGAAGGCCTGATCGTAGCCCATAAGGTTGAAAAAAAGAAGGCCGAGGACATCGGCATGCGCATGCTGGAAAAGGTTGGCATGGCGGATAAAGCCTCCAACTATCCAAGCCAGCTGTCTGGTGGCCAGCAGCAGCGTGTCGCAATTGCCAGAGCGCTCTCAGCTGATCCGGAAATCATCTATTTTGATGAACCGACTTCAGCGCTGGATCCGGAACTGATCGGTGAGGTGCTCAGTGTCATGCGCAATCTCGCGGAAGAGGGTATGACAATGATCGTTGTCACCCATGAAATGGATTTTGCGAAGAATGTATCTTCCCGTTCCATCTTTATGGAACATGGACATATTGTAGAAGAAGGGGAATCCGCTGCCTTCTTTGCCAATCCGAAAATGGAACGTACCAGAGAATTCCTGCGGATGGAAGCGAACCGCGGCATCTAATTTGTACGAAGAGGCTTACCTGAATCGTGCTAGAATAAAGCTATGAAATATACATCCTTTCAGGAGATCATTGAACAGGGAAAACAGAACTACGGTGATGCGCCGGCAGTGCGTTTTATTAATTCTTCTGGCATGCTTCATGAACTGTCGTATAACCAGCTCTATGAACGCGTTATGGACCGGGTACAGCGGCTGAAGGAAACCAACTGCAGCTGTGTGGGCATCTATGGCCCGGCATCCCCGGAATGGATCATTGACTTCTTTGCGGCACCGATTGCCGGCAAGCGCACTGTTCTGCTTGATCCTGCAATGACCCGTGAGGAAACTCAGAGACGGATCACAGATTTTGAGATCGAAGCGGTATTGCCTTCCAATGTCGGCTTTATGACCGTAAAGGAAGGGACTGCCTCCAAAGAGGCCTGTGGAGACATCCTGGTGTTTTCCAGCGGTACGACCTCTGCAGACAAAGCGGTTGTGCTTTCTCAGAAAGCTCTGGCTTATTCTGCCTGGAATGGACAGCAGATGCTGGCATGCGGAAAAGATGACGTCATTGTGGCAATGCTGCCGCTGAATCATGTGTTTGGCCTGGTCTGCACCGTATTATGGCCATTGTGCAATGGCGCAGTTACAGCGCTGGGCCGGGGCATGCGCTACTATACCGAAGACCCTGCGGCATACCATACAACGATTCTGGTTATGGTGCCGACACTGCTGAATTATCTGCTTGCGACGGAAAGCTTCAGCACGGAATGCCATACGATTCTGCTTGGCGCAGCTCCATGCAGTGAACGCGTGTTCCAGGCGATCCGTGAAAAGAAGATACGCCTCAGCTATGGCTATGGCCTGAGTGAAACCGCAAGCGGACTGGCAATCTCCGTCGATGCGGAAGATCCTGCCGCACTGGATCTCTGCCCGGATACGAAAATCACGATTGCGGAGGATGGCGAAGTGCTCGTTGAAACTCCGTGCATGATGGAAGGCTACTGGCGAAAGCCGGAGGATACGGCTGCCGTGCTTCAAAACGGTGTTCTGCATACGGGCGATCTTGGCGAACTGGATGAGCAGAACAGACTACACCTCAAGGGCCGCAAGAATGATGTGCTCGTATTGTCCAACGGCGAGAAGGTTTATCTGCCGGAGGTGGAACAGAAGCTCAACGAACTGCTGGACGAGGAAGTGGCACTGGTGCTGCTGTATGATACCCTGACTATTGTTGTCGGGCACAATAAAGATGCGGACGCAGTGAAACAGGCTGTGGATCAGTTCAATGAAACCCAGCCTCTCAGCAAACGCATTATGAATATCAGAGTGATTGAAGGCTCGCTGCCGCGAACAGCGACCGGTAAACTGAAACGCTGGAAATTGGAGGAACTACTATGACAGACCAGGAAATGATGGATGAACTGCTGAAGATTATTCATATCTGTCTGCCGGAAACGGAAACGGAATCCGTTACGCCGGAAACCGTAATCAATCGTGATCTCGGTGCGGATTCCATGAGCTTTGTCATGTTAATGACGAAGATTGAAGCCCGCTTTAACATTCGTGTACCGGAAGATACCTGGCAGAACCTTGCGACGGTACAGGATGTAATGGATGCGATTCGCAAAGCGCAGAAGGAAGCAGCTAATGCCTGAGGCATATCGGCGTACCATTACGATTACTTCGTCCGATTGCGATCGATTTCAGCGCCTGCGTCATTCGGCGCTGTTTTCCATTCTGCAGGAAGTGAGTATCCGTGATGTGGAACTGGGCGGACTGACCCGGGACAAAACTCTGGATAAGGGCTTTCTCTGGGTGATCTCCCGGATGAAGATCACGATGGAGCGGCCAATTCTTTATGGCGAAACTGTAACGGTATTCACATCTCCCGGCGACCGTATGCACATGGTATTCCCGCGGTTTTACCGGATCGAAGATGAGCAGGGCGAAGTGATTCTGCGGGGTTCTGCGCTCTGGACGCTGATCCATGCGGACAGCCGCATGCCGATTTCTCCAGAGGCGGAACACATCGAAATCCCGGGCATTGCGGAAGAAGGCCGCATTGAGGTGCCGATGGGGCTGAAGCCAGTGCTGTCTGATCAGCCTGCCAGCATCCGTACGGCGCTGTTTTCGGATATCGATCTGAACGGGCATATGAACAACACCCGCTATCTTGACTGGATGGATGATCTGTTTGACCTGCATTTCCATGAGGTGACAAAGATCGAATCCATTCAGATCAACTATGTTCATGAAGTGGAATATGAAGATAAAGTGTCGCTGTTTTATGAATATAACGGCGGGCATTACCGGGTCGATGGCAAGACGGCAGACCATACGGTATTTTCTGCCGATATCCAGGTGCGCAAGAAATGATCGGCGTCGATATTGTTGATCTTTCCCGGATCGATCCGGAGGATGCGGCGTTCGTACGCCATCTTCTGACACCGGCAGAGCAGGAGGAATTCCATGCCCGCAAAAGCGCGCATCGGAAGACGGAATATCTTGGTGGGCGCTTTGCGGCGAAAGAAGCGATCTTCAAAGCGACTGGCGACCAGATGTTTCTGTCTTATTCCATACTGACTGAAGTCTCTGGCAAACCGTATGTCAAAGATCATCCGGAACTCGATGTCTCCATCTCGCATGACGGGGGCTTTGCGATTGCGGCTGTTCTCTGTCTGAAGCCGCAGAAAGGACTGGCAAAATGAACAAACAGGTTGTGGAAGCGGAAGGAAAACAGGTACTGCCATATCTGGCACAGCGTTTTCAGCAGCTCTATTTAAAACCGGAACCGGAAGGAAATCCGCTCTACCGCAGTGTTGTGCTGGCAGGGGAGGATGCGCCTTCGCAGGACCTGTCACACTTTGTGATGGATGAACGCGACAGCTGTGTACTTCTCGATACTCCAGCCGGTTCAGTGCGGGCCGTAACGCTCCATCATCGCTCAGACTTTGAGACTGCCCTCAACTGCATTGCCATGAAGACCAGGGTGACAGAGATTCCTGCCACGCAGGGTGCTTCGATTCTTGACGGCGTCATCAGCTGGCCGAAGATCAAAGCCCATGAAGAGGAATACCGCAAGACGGCAGATGACTGGGATGAGGAATTCGGCCGTTTTACAAAGGATAAGAAAAACTATACCGAGGCTTTGATCCTGCTGTCCTATGGACCATACAGTGCCGTAAAGCCTGAAGCAGTTGGCTATGAACCGGAGGCGTGGAACCGGTATTCCGATCTGATCCGCCGGTATCACGAGTGCACGCACTTTGTCTGCAGGCGCCTGTTTCCAGATCAGATTCATGCGATCTGGGATGAACTGGCTGCGGATGCGGCAGGTATCCTTGCGGCATTTGGAAGCTATGATCGCGCGATGGCGGAAGTATTCCTTGGCATCGAAGGGGAACACTATACCAAAGGGCGTCTGGAAAACTATGTCGAAGACAAAGATCCTGAGAAGCTGAATCAGCTTGCCAAAGAAGTACATGGAATTCTGCTGAACATTGAAAAATTGCTGAAGGAAAATACCGTTAGCGATGTATTTGAAACCGTAATTCTGCTGGAAGAACACCAGAAGGAATTTCTGAAGGATACTTCACTTGCACAGACCGCTTGAGAAATTGCGGTCTTTTCACTATGATGGAACACATGAACAAACGAACAAAAATGATACTTGTCACTGCAGGAATCTATATTGCGATATTTCTGATCCTGGCTCCGTTTGACTATCCGTTCTCGGAGTTTTTGACCAGTCACGCCAATTCGTGGTTCATCGCATTCGGTGCCCGGCTTGGCCCGTTGCCTGCCGCGCTTGTTTGCGGCTACTGCATTCTTGCGCTTGGAACGATCCGTGAGAAGTGGTATCTGTACCGGGTTGCCGCCATCGCAGTGATTGCCGTAGCGGCGTTTAATATCCTGAAACCGGATCTCAGTTCCCTGTTGGAGTTTCTGTTTATGACGGTGCTGTGGGCCATCATGTTTGCAGCGATACGGATGATTCCGACTCCCGAGAATACCAATGCCAACGAGCATATTCTTCAGTTTGGAATTCTGGTTACTCTGATCTCATCCGGGCTTGTTCAGCTGCTGAAGCTGCTGTGGGGAAGACCGCGCTTCTATGCGCTGCAACTGTTTGGTCTGGACTTTGTGCCGTGGTATCGTGTGGCAGGCTTTGCCATGCGTTCGGATGCTTTTCGAAGCTTCCCAAGCGGTCATACCGCTGGCGCAGCTGCTATCTTCTTTCTGGTCTTTCTGACCCAGCTGTTTCCAAAGCGGTTTGTGCGGCGATGGAAGCTGTGGGTGGTTGCGGGTATCTATACACTGATCATCGCCTCGACCCGAATCATGGCCGGCATGCATTTTCTGTCTGATGTCATGGGTGGCTGCGGCGTTTACCTTCTGACTATGGTGATCCTTGCGGCGCTGTTTCAGCGAAACGGCATTGATATCTGGGCAGAACTGGAACAGGAGGAACTCAATGATGAAAAATCAATGGAAAACAAAACTGCTTGAATTCATGAAGGGCAGATACGGTACGGATGATCTGAACGGAACGCTCCTTGCGCTTGCCGTACTGATCACGATCATCGGCATCGTATTCAACCTGGGGTGGCTTTCTTACATCTCGCTTGGTTTATTGATCTATATCAATTACCGCTCGCTGTCCAAAGATACGCAGAAGCATGCGGCAGAAAACCGCGCCTACTTAAACAAGACGGTGGTGCCTCGACGGATGATCAAGGCATTTGTACTGAGCCTGAAAGATAAAGAGCACAGCTACCACCTGTGTCCTGGCTGTCATACCATCTGCAGAGTGCCAAAGGGCAAAGGGCAGATCGATGTGCACTGCCCGGGCTGTGGAAAGACATTCAGCGCCAAGAGCTGATTAGAAAGAGAATCAATCGTATGAAATCAATCACAAAACAGGATCTTGCCTCACTTCGTACAAACTATCTGAAGGATGATACGTCCCGCATCGTCCGCAACGCACTGACGGAAAATGCGGTGGAAAAGATTGCCCGCGTATTTGAATCGCGGAATGACAATCCCAATGTATTCTCCATTGATCTTGAGACAATGGAAGTAACCAACCAGCAGGCCTCCGGCCGCTGCTGGATCTTTTCTTCCCTGAATATCATGCGGGAGCTGATTGCCAAACGCTATCACATCAAATCACTGGAACTGTCCCAGAACTACATTGCCTTCTATGACAAGCTGGAGAAGGTGAACTGGTTCATGAACTGCGCTCTGCAGGAAATCGATGAACCGCTGAACAGCAGAACCATGACCTGGCTTCTTGATAACGGCATCAGTGACGGCGGGCAGTGGGATATGGTTGTCAGTCTGGTCAAGAAGTATGGCATCTGCCCGAAAACAGCGATGAATGAAACCTGGACCAGCTCGCATACCAAGTCCATGAATGAGCTGTTAAACCAGCGCATGCGCCGGTTTGTGATCGATGCGAAACAGGCTGATTCCGCCGCTGCACGGGAACAGCTGCGCAAAGCGGCACTGGAAGAGTGCTATCGGCTGATCGCAGACTGCTTTGGGGTTCCGCCGGTGGAATTCTCATTTGAGTACCGGGATGCGAAGAAGGCGTTCCATGCCCATCACCACGTGACGCCAATGCAGTTTTATACTGATTTTCTCAAGGAAGATCTGGATGACTATGCGGTCATCATCAATGCCCCGACCGAAGATAAGCCGTACCATAAGCTGTACAGCGTAAAATACATCGGCAATGTGGTCAGCGGAAATGAGATCCGCTACCTGAACCTGCCGATGAAGGAATTCAAAGCTGCCGTCATTGCCCAGCTTAAGGAAGGCATTCCGGTATGGTTTGGCTGTGACTGCGGAAAAGCTGCGGACAGAGAAGGCGGACTCTGGGATGATCAGCTGTTTGACTATGAACATACCTTTGGCATGAATCTTGAAATGACAAAGGCAGAGATGCTGGACAGCCGCCACAGCGCCATGAACCACGCAATGGTGATTACCGGTGTGAACCTCGTCAACGGCAAGCCGAACCGCTGGAAGATTGAGAATTCCTGGGGTGATAAACATGCCAATAAGGGCTACTATATCTGTTCCGATACCTGGTTTGACCTGTATGTTTATGAAGCTTCCGTGCGCAAAGGCAGCCTGACTGCCAAGCAGCGCAAGGAGCTCAATGGCAAGGTTACGATGCTGGAACCATGGGATCCGTTTGGAACACTGGCAGACTGAGTTAACAGATGCAGGTTTTTCCTGCATTTTTTGTTACAATGGGGTGGCTATGAGAGTTGGAGTAATATCACTTGGCTGTGCCAAGAATCTGGTCGACACCGAATGGCTGCTTGGCCTGTTAAAGGAAAATGAAATTGAAGTTGTGACATCCTGGAAAGCAGCGGATGCGGTTATCATCAATACCTGCGGATTTATTGAAAGTGCCAAGAGCGAAGCAATCGATACGATTCTCGAGGCGGCGGAATATAAATCAAAAGGGCTTCAGAAGCTGATCGTCATGGGCTGCCTGTCCCAGCGGTATAAACCGCAGCTGGAAGAAGAGCTGCCGGAGGTGGATCGTTTTATTGCGATTTCCGAATACGGCAATCTTGGACCGATCCTGACAGAGGTTCTGGGCGTACCGGTACATCAGTCCTATGGCAAACAGACGAGGGTGCTTTCTGGCAAACCATGGATGGCCTATCTGCGGATTGCGGATGGCTGTGACAACCGGTGCAGCTACTGTGCGATTCCATTGATCCGCGGAGATTTTGTCTCAGCGCCGATGGAGGAAATCATCGCTGAGGCAAAGGAACTGGCTGGACAGGGAGTGCGGGAATTAAACCTGATTGCGCAGGATTCCAGCCGCTACGGCATTGATCGGTATGGAAAGCTGATGCTGTCGGAACTGCTGAAACAGCTGGATGCGATCGAAGGCGTGCACTGGATCCGCATTTTATATCTTTACCCGGATGAAATACCGGATGATCTGATCGATACGATGAAGTCGTGCAGACACGTTCTTCCGTACTTTGACATTCCGATCCAGCACGGCAATGACCGGCTGCTGCAGGCGATGCATCGCCGCGGTAACCGTGCCCTCATCAAAGATCGCTGTCAGAAGCTGCGGCAGGTCTTTGACCGCCCGGTGCTGCGCACCACGCTGATTGCCGGCTTCCCGGGAGAGACCCTGGAAGAACATGAAGACAATCTGTCATTGCTGAAAGAAATTGAATGGGATCATCTGGGCGTCTTTGCCTATTCGAAAGAAGAAGATACACCTGCGTTTGATCTGGAAGATGATGTCCCGGAAGAGGAGAAGATCCGCCGCCGGGATGAGTTGATGGAAGCACAGAGCGCCATCAGCCACAAACTGCTGTCTTCTACGATCGGCACCACAATGGAAGTGCTGGTGGAGCGGGAAGATGCCCTTACGGGAATGGCAGTGGGCCGCTCCTATATGCAGGCACCGGATAATGTTGATGGCGAAACGCGTTTCCGCCCATTGCGTCCGCATGCGCCAGGTGAGTTTGTACAGGTACGGATCAAGCGTGTCAGCGGCCTGAATCTGATTGGAGAAGAAATTGTATGAAAGATCTGAAGAAACAGTTAAAGCGTTATGCACGTCTGCTTATTGAAAACGGCGTGCATCTGAAAAAAGGCCAGCTGCTGGTCATTACGTTGCCCGTTGAACAGGTGGAGTTTGGTCTGCTGTTAAAAGAAACGGCTTATGAATACGGGGCAGGATTAGTTGAGATGGAATATCGTGACGATGCCTCAAGCCGGATCGATTATCTGTATGCGGATGAAAAAGTCCTTTCCAAAGTAAAGGAATCCACCCGGCTCAAGACGATTGAACGCCAGAAGGAAGGTGCTGCCTTCCTGCATATTTCATCTCCGAATCCGGACCTGATGAAAGGGGTGGATGCCCGCAAGGCAGGCCGCATCCAGCAGGCACGCAGTAAAGCTACCAATGATCTTGCTGCCTATCAGATGAAAAGCGAAGGCTCCTGGTGTGTAGCCGCAATGCCGAACGCCGCCTGGGCAAAGAAGGTATTCCCGAAGATCAAGGATGCCGATCAGGCAGTCGAAGCGCTGTATGAGGCAATCTTTCATACCGTTTATCTTGACCGGAAAGGCGACCCGGTCAAAAACTGGCAGTCCCATGGGGATTTCATTCGTGCGCACTGCACGATCCTGAACGATTATGCCTTCACCGCACTTCGGTTTAAGAATGGTCATGGCACGGATCTTCTGGTTCCGTTAGTAGAGAATCATATCTGGGGCGGCGGTCGTGAGTTTGCCTCCAAAACGAGACAATGGTTTGACCCGAATATTCCGACAGAGGAAGTATTTACCGCTCCGCACCGGATGAAGACCGAAGGAACCGTAGAAGCTTCCAGGCCATTGAATCTTAACGGTACGCTGGTAGAAGGCTTTGGCTTTACCTTCCATAAGGGGAAGGTCGTGGACTTCCATGCCCGCAAAGGCAAAGAAGCTCTGGAAACACTGCTTGAAACAGATGCCGGTTCCAGGCGTCTGGGCGAAGTGGCACTGGTACCGTATGACAGTAATATTTCCAATCTGAACCTGCTGTTCTACAGCACGCTGTTTGATGAGAATGCCGCATGCCATCTGGCCCTTGGCGCATCCTATCCCACAACCTGCGTTGCCGGAGAGGGAATGACTGATCCGGAACTTCGCCAACATGGTATGAATACCAGTGCGATTCATGTCGATTTCATGTTTGGAACAGAGGATCTCTCCTGTGACGGACTGTTAGCGGATGGCACAGCGGTACCGGTATTCCGAAAGGGTAATTTTGTATTCTGAGGGACGTATGTACCATATTTCAGATTTAAAAAAATTCAACCGATGCCCACGCATCTATATGATGGATCAGAACAGCCCAAAAACACCATTTGTGCGCTATATCCGTCTGGATGATGAGGTGACTGCACTGGCCGCAAAGAAGATCGGTGCGACCGATTATTTTGTCGGCGAACGAGGGGATGACCCGAACCGTGCCCTTGCGGCATTAAAACAATACGACTGGCTGATGAAAGCCCGCTTTGAGTATGGCGGACTGCGCATCAAGGTGCCGTTTCTGCATCGTACAGATACCGGCTATGACCTGTATTTTCTGTTTATCGGCCTGTATCCGCACAGTGAGGATATGCAGTTTTACTGCGATACGGTGTGGGTGCTGGAAAAGCTTGGCATTCCGCTGAACAACTACTACATGATTCATCTGAATGCGGAGTATGTCAGAGGGAAGGAACTGGATCCTTCTGAGCTGTTTGTTGTATCAACGCATTTTTATAACAACAAGAACCGCCCCGGCAAAGATGTCCGTGCCGCGATCAAGGCATCGATGCAGGATGTCAGCCAGCAGATACAGGCAATGGATGAGCTGCTATCCAAGCCGCTGCCAAGCCCGGTCCGCTCGCATAAATGTGCAGGCAGACAGAAGTGCCGGTATTTTGATCTCTGTTTCCCGGAAGCAGCTTCGATTGCAGACAACTCGATTCTGTTTCTGTCCGGTTCCCAGTATCGCTATGCGATGAAGGATGAAGGACGCCTTTTGCTGAAAGACGCAGATCATACCCGGATTGAAGGCACGCCGATGCAGTATGCGGAGATCATGGCAGATAAAAACGGCGGTCTGTTTGTTGACAGGTCG
Organism: Solobacterium sp.; assembly: GCA_017514525.1. Classification (GTDB taxonomy): domain Bacteria; phylum Bacillota_I; class Bacilli_A; order Erysipelotrichales; family Erysipelotrichaceae; genus Bulleidia. The sequence continues at coordinate 27,265 of JAFWJY010000198.1, forward strand.
GCAGTGGGTTCCTGGCTCAATGATGTGGTTTATCCGGTGACCTTTCTGGATTTTGAATGGGAATGTTTTGCGATACCTCCCTATGAAGGAATGCGTCCCTATGATGTATTGCTATTTGAATACAGCATTCATGTACTGCACCGCGACGGAACCCTGGATCACCAGGTATTTCTGTCGACGCATGATGACCGGAAACAGCTGGCGGCTTCACTGCTCAAAGATATTCCGGCCTATGGAACGATCATGGCGTATAACGCAGACGGGGCCGAAAAGATTCGGATCCGGGAGCTGGCAGAGATGTATCCCGAACTGAAGGAAGATCTCTTAAAGCTGAATGATCGCATGATGGATCTGCAGTTTCCGTTTGCCAATGGTCTGGTTTATGACCTGCGTATGCGCGGCAGCTGGTCCTTAAAAACCATCATGAATATGCTCGAAGAAAACAGCTACCATGATCTGGATATCCAGCATGGCATGGAAGCAGTATTTGAGTGGCGCCACCTGGATCGGGAAGAAGAGGGTGTTGACCGCCAGAAGATTATCGAGGAGCTGAAGGAATACTGTTCCATGGACAGTTATGCCACCGCAATTGTATTCCAGTGGCTTCAGAAGATCGTAACCGAAGAATCCTGAAGGAATGAGTAATGCAATCTCGCAGAGTACTCTCAATTAGAGAAACGCTCTGCGTTTTTGATTCTCGCAATGATGTTCTAGCCAAATTTCGTCTCCTTCGTAAAGATAGTCACTGATTGCCAGAATCGGTTATAATAAAAACAGAGAAGAGATCAAAGAATAATACAAACCATTCCAATGTACATTTTCAAAACAGAAAGTGAGGAAATAATATGCGTTTTGAGATTGTAGGAAAGAATATTACCATTACGGATTCCATGCGGGAAAAGATCGAAAAGAAGCTTTCCGGGCTCCAGAAGTATCTTCTGATCGATGAAAATACGACCGCACGTGTGGTAGCGCGGGTTTATCCGACTTCCCAGAAAATTGAAGTTACGATTCCCAGCAAAGTTGGCATTCTGAGAACTGAAGTAGAGCACGAGGATCTCTATGCGGCGATTGACATCGCAATCGACAAGCTGGAAGATCAGCTCCGCCGTCAGAAGACCCGCCTGAACCGCAGACACCGCGGTTCCCTGGCTGAATCCTTCGTTCTGGAGGAGGAAGCAGAAGATGTCGATATTCCGGTTAAGACAAAGTCAATCGTTGCCGAGAAGATGGATCTTGAAGAGGCAATCATGCAGATGGAACTGTCCAACCATGACTTCTATATCTACACCGATGACGAAACCGACCGTATCTCGGTGGTATACCGCCGCAATAACGGTGGATATGGTCTGATTGAAACCGAATAGCCACGATTCAAAATCACTGTACAAAAGAGGCCGATTGGCCTCTTTTTACATGCGTTCATCCCCATGGATGCATGAACACCCTAAAATTTCATTATCGTCACAGTACCTTTTGAAATGGGAGTCTTTCGTTTCTGTAGAAAAGCCTTAAGCTGATACTTGTAAGAAGGGTATAAAATGCAACGGAATAAATGCCATCTGTTTGGCAGGGAAAAGGTTTGGAGTACGGATACCTGACTACAGAATAAACACGATCTGCCAGAGCAGAAGTACCAGCGCCAGCGCAGTCATGCCGGGCAGGAACGAATGGGTCTGGTTGTAAAGATAGGACAACACAGTAACGGTGATCATATTGTAGAGATAGGTCGGCAGAATGGTCGTCAGTGTGATCGGCGGCAATGTCAGGGTATAGATCAGTCCGAACAGAAAGCCCGAAAGCAGAATCATCGCACCTTCACGGGCATGGACCTTGAAACGGTCCGTAATGCATTTGAAGGTGATATTGATCACAATCGACAGTGAAAAACTGAAGGCAAACAGAATTGCCGGAATGGCAATCGGGTAGGCGTGCATAACGGACTGTTCCGGAAGGATCATCGCCCCATGAAGATAGGTGGCGTTGATCAGCGTCCAGAAAAAGAAAAATACCATGCCGATCACTGTATACAGGATCGTATCTCCAAGGTTTGCCTTGGCCCGGTTCCAGTGCAGCCCGAACAGCTCCCAGTCATACATAACCAGCAGCCAGGCGCCGACGTTGAGCGCAAACATGCCGGAAAGGGTCATGTTGTTGGTCAGCCGGTACAGTAACAACCGAATGACCGGTATCAGAAGATATATCAGCAACGAAACGATAATGCGCTTCGTGGACATCGTAGTGCTTTTTTCAAATTTCATAATTTTTTTCCATCAAATTTGCGGAGTTCTTCAAATTCCTTTCTATATGTTAAGTGAAGGGAGGAATAAAGGCAAGAATGCTCACGCAATTGAAATGCAGGAACCGAACAGATGTTTTACGTATTCAAACAGAAGAAAGAGGGGTAAACAGAATATGAAAAACAGTAAAACAACGACAGGAAAACAAACGAAATCAGTAAAACAAAACGATGAAGGGATCCAGAAGGATGGCAAGACCAAACAGCTGAAGAAGGGCGGATCGGTAGACCCGGAGCACATGGAAAAGGTTGCCATGTATATCGGCGCAATGTATCGGCAGTCCAAGATCCGGGTTGATCTTGCGACGCATGGGGCGATGTATGATATTGCTTCGCCGCTGTTTCAGAATGACTGCGCATTTATCGCAAGCGTGGATAAGGCACTGGTTGCCTGCCACAGTGAACATCAGCAGCTTCTTCGCCGGCAGTACTTTGAAGATCATGAACCGAAATGGTATCTGGTGTACTACACAGAGACATCATTCAAACGGAAACTGAAACAGGCGCTGGCTGAATTCTTCGCTTACATGAAGATTGATAAATAATCTGGTTGGAAACGTTTTCGAAGACGGTGGTTAAGCATGCTGAATTGTGATACTATCGTTACATAAGGAGTTTCCTTTATGGAACGATTTGCGTTCTTAAAACAATTAGTAATGAACTACACCAGTCTTCCGGAAGATTTCTCACCGGATTCTCCATTTGCCTCAATCGGCATGGATTCTTATGATGTGGTGGATTTCATGTTAACGGTTGAGGAGAAGTTCGGCATTACCGCAAATGACGAAGAAATTCTCTCCATGAACTGCATCCGCGATGTAGAGGAACTGATCACAAATTGCATGAAGGAGGATAAAGCAATCATGCTTAAAGGTATTGCCGCTTCACAAGGAATCGCTATTGCGAAAGTCTACAAACTGGAACAGCCGGTGCTCGACATTCAGAGGGTCGAATCAGACCCGGATCAGGAACTTTCCAAGCTTGACGCTGCCTTTGCCAAAACGGTAGAAGACATCGAAAAGATAAAGGAAGTCGCTTCCAAGAGCCTCGCTCCGGAAGAACTGGCTGTGTTTGATGCACATCTGATGATGGCAGGGGATCCGGAACTTCGCACACAGATCGAAGACATGATCAAAAATGACAAGGTCAATGCCGAGTATGCGACCGAACAGGTTGCCAATATGATGGTATCGATCTTTGAATCCATGGAAGATGCCTATATGAGAGAGCGCGCAGCTGACATCAAGGATGTTACGTTCCGTCTCAAGTGCAATCTCTGCGGCAAGGTTATTCCGAATCTCGCAACACTGGATTCTCCGGTCGTTGTGATTGCCAAGGACCTCACACCGAGTGACACCGGTTCTCTGAACAAGGAATTCGCAAAGGGTTTCGCAACTGAAATCGGCGGCCGTACCAGCCACAGTGCCATCATGGCCCGCTCCCTTGAGATTCCGGCAGTGGTAGGCGTCAAGGGCATCCTTGAAGCCGCAAACTCCGGCGACGAAGTTATTCTCGATGCGCTCAACGGGGAAGTGATTCTGAACCCGACCGAAGCTCAGAAGGCAGAATATGCGGCCAAGGGTGAAGAATACCGCAAGCAGAAGGAAGCTCTTAAGGCACTTAAGGATCAGCCGTCTGTTTCCACAGATGGACACAAGGTGCTGTTAGTCGGCAACATCGGCGGACCGAAGGATGTGGATGGCGTCAATGCCAATGGCGGCGAAGGCGTAGGCCTGTTCCGTACCGAATTCCTCTACATGAAGAGTGAAGACGACTTCCCGGATGAAGATACCCAGTTCGCTGCTTACAAGCAGGTGCTTGAAGGCATGAATGGCAAACCGGTTGTGATCCGTACGCTGGATATCGGCGGTGACAAGAAGCTGAAGTACTATGAGTTTGCGGAAGAGATGAACCCGTTCCTCGGTGTTCGCGCCGTTCGTTTCTGTCTCATTCGCAAGGATGTATTCCGCACTCAGCTCCGCGCACTCTTACGTGCTTCCGTATATGGCAAGCTCTGCATCATGTTCCCAATGATCGCAACGGTCAATGAGTTCAAAGAGGCAAAGCAGTGCTATGAAGATGCACGTGCAGAATTGATCGCAGAAGGCGTCAAGGTTTCTGATGATATCGAAGTCGGCTGTATGATTGAGATCCCGGCAGCAGCCGTACTGGCTGACCAGATTGCCAAGTATGCAGACTTCTTCTCCATTGGAACCAACGACCTCGTTCAGTACTCCATGGCTGCAGACCGTATGAGTGAACCGGTATCCTACCTGTACCAGCCGTTGAACCCGAGTGTTCTGCGTCTGATCAAGATGACGATCGACGGTGCACACAAAAACGGCAAGTGGTGCGGCATGTGCGGTGAAATGGCTGGCGATGAACTGGCTGCACCGATCCTGCTTGGACTTGGACTGGATGAGTTCTCCATGAGCGCAACATCTATTCTCCGTGCCCGCCAGATCATCAACTCATTGAGCTATGAAGAGATGAAATCACTTGCGGCCAAGGCAGTTGAATGCGACACCAGCGAGGAAGTAACCGACCTCGTAAAATCCGTACTCAAGGCATAATTGGATGCGCTATAATCTGAGGTGTAGAAATACACCTCGGATTTTTTTATGAAAGAAACGACCAGAATTCTGTTTATATCCAGCACCGGCGGACACCTGACGGAACTGATGCAGCTGAGCCCGATGTTTGAACATTGCGACTATCGCATTATCACGGAAAACAATCCGTCGAACCTGACGCTCCGGGAGAAATATGGAAAAGAACGGGTTGCCTTTGTCCCGTATGGATCCAAGTCACAGCCGCTGACGTATGTCTTCCATTTTTCTGCCAACATTATCAAAAGCCTTTACTATTTCCTCAAATGGAAGCCGGATGTGATCATCACCACCGGAACGCATACAGCCGTGCCCATGTGCAAGATTGCCCATTGGAACCATAAAAAGATCATCTGGATCGAAACGATTGCCAATGCGACAACGCCAACCATGGCAGGGAAGATGATTTACCCGATTGCGGATCTCTTTATCGTTCAGTGGGAAAGCATGCTGGAAATATATCCGAACGCAGTATACGGAGGGTTTATATTCTGATGATACTTGTAACACTTGGCACAAATGACAAACCCTTTACAAGACTGCTGGATGCGGTGGAACACGCCATTGAAGAAGGCATCATCCAGGAAGAGGTCATTGTTCAGGCGGGTTTTACAAAATATAAAAGCGACCGGATGAAGGTCATTGATTATATTGACCGGGAACAGTTCGCAGATTATCTTGCCAAAGCGGATCTTCTGATCACCCATGGGGGAGCTGGTACCATCATGACCGGACTGAATAAAGGCAAGCGCATTCTTGCGGCAGCACGCCTTTCCGCCTATGGAGAACACGTCAATGATCACCAGATCCAATTGTTGGAGGCATTTGAATCCAAAGGCTATCTTATCTACATGAAGGATCTGGATCAGCTTGGCACCTATCTGCAGAAGGCCAGAACCTTTACGCCAAACCCATATGTTTCCCAGCGGGATCATATGATTGAACAGATAGAAACCTGGATTGAACAAAACGTAAATGACTGAACGACTTATTCAGCGACAGAATAAGTCGTTTTTTACTTCAAAAGGTATTAATCCGACTCGAACTATGCGGTTTGCACTGCGATTCATAAAAGAAAACTCACAAATAATGATGAAAATATGCGTTTTAGACAGAATTATTATTAAGAATAATATCTCAAGATCCTCCGTAAGGACACCTGAAATACAAAAGGAAAGCGGAACTTCTGCTTAAAATTATTCGACATACGGGTAGGTACTGTCGACGTAGAATTCCTGC
>JAFWJY010000199.1 GCA_017514525.1 Solobacterium sp.
GGGCAGTTGACGTAGTCAGCCTCCCCTTTGTCATACCGGGATTTCTTATACGCTTTGGTAAAATCAATGGATTCTGCTGTTACGATCGGTGCTTCCGCATCATAGAAATAACAGTACTTCGCATTCAGCAGCTCCTGGATCGGTTTCATTAAGGCATCACTGGTCAGCGGACCGCTGGCAATGACGGCAGGTCCTTCCGGTATCTGATCCGCCTCTGCCTCAACGATCGTGATGAGCGGGTTCGAACGGATCGCGTCATCGATATACTTTGAGAATCCTTCCCGGTCAACCGCCAAAGCACTGCCCGCCGGTACACGGGTCGCATCGGCGGCTTCCATGATCAGGGAGCCAATCGTGCGCATTTCCTCTTTTAAAAGACCCACCCCATTGGTGATTGCATCAGAACGCAGGCTGTTGGAACAGACCAGTTCGCCAAAGGTTTCTGCCGCATGGGCCGGTGTTTTTTTGGATGGTTTCATTTCAATCAAGGTCACAGGGATGCCGCGTCTTGTCAGCTGATACGCTGCTTCACAGCCAGCCAGCCCTGCCCCGATTACAGTTGCTCGTTTTTCCATAGCCTTTATTTTACATCAATCGTCTTGTTGTTATCGTCGGAGAAACGAAAAAAGCAGACACCTGTGACGGTATCTGCTCAGATGAATCGAGAATCACCAACCAGAACACTTTTCAGCTGCGCCTTCATGCGGATGTTCGCATTCGGAAGCAGTGATCCGTTCGCAGTAATCCAGCTCAACAACGGTTACACTCGGTTCCTGAAAGACCTTCTTTTCCATGATTCTCCTCCTTTACTTGTATGATAAATGATTTTTCACAAATCATAAACCATCTTCCTGAAGCAATCCTGCCTCTTTGAAATCGGCAATCGTTTGTTCTGCCGCTCTGCAGGCCCGCTCATAATCAATGTCATATTCCCTCATCAGAGCTTTGGCACAGTCTTCTGCTGTACAGTCCTGTTCGAGCTGTTCATACAGAAATGCGGCGGTATCATTCAGCACGACTGCTTTCCGGCAGTCTTTTACCATAGCTCCCTTCGGAAGCACCAGATTCATATCCGGCAGTTTCCGCAGAATAAATCCTTCTCTGATCTTCATAATGTCATCCTTATTTACGTTTCTGGTTCTGATATTCCACGATAAGTCCCTGCTGGAAGGCACAGACGGAAGGATTGCAGGCATTGCGTATCGCATACTGGCCATGGCTGGACGGACAGTAATTGCATTGTTCCTGGAAGGCACAGGTATTGCATTTCTCTGGAATAACATAGTTTACAACTGCCTCATGAATCTTCTCCCAGGCGCCCTTCACTCCATGTTCCAGCACACTGCAGGCAATCAGCTCCCGAGGAAAGGTAATACATGGCACCATCATGCCATCCCAGGTAACCGCAAACTGACTGCGTCCTGCCGCGCAGCGTAATCCTTCTTTGGCGGCTTTCCAGTCCGAAGCGGAATCCCCGTTTCCTTCCTCCTCATAAGAAAGCTGATCGGATTGAAAGAGCGCATTGGCACGGCGGCGGATATCCAGAATCGTTTCCGGAGAAAGATCGTAGTCCCTGCGATCCCGGCCGGTATCCGGCTGGGGATCCAGCAGCTGGGTATTGACGATGGTTTTACCGTCAAAGGATTTTGCGTAAGCCAGAACGGAATCGATCCAGGGTTCCAGCAGGCCGGTTGGCGTGATCATCAGACGGATCGGAAGTCCGCATTCCTTCGCGTAGTGAAGATTCCGGTCCACCAATTCAAAACAGTCATGACCGGTAATCGTTTGATAGGAGGTCCGGTCACAGCCATAAATAGAAACATCAATGGTACTGGGCGGATACTGAACAAAACGGTCAACGGCTTCTTTTGTCAGCAGGATGCCGTTAGTCTTGACGCTTAAACTGATGCCCTGATCAAACAGATAATCATACAGTTTCCAGAAATCCGGATGCGTCATTGCCTCTCCGCCTGTCAGGATCGCGGAGATCATGCCGCAGCGGATCGCTTCGTCAAAGATGGAGATCCACTGTTCTCCCTTCAGCATCCGTTCTCTGACCGAAGGGTCCTGCAGATGAACATAGCACATCCGGCAGTCAAGATTGCAGAGCGGAGTCAGTTCAAACATGTTGCTGAGGGGAGTCGCAGTGCGAAACGCACTCTCCCATAACAGCCGCTGAAACTCCTGATGCGTCATCTGCTTCATCGCATTCCCTCCTCTGACTTCCTCAGAACCTGCACTTCAGTTCTGATTTTTATAGTAAGCCTTCCCTGCGTGGATGACAAACAAAAGACGGGACTGCGGTCAGACAATCCCATCTGTGTTACGCTTCGGTTTTCTTTTTCCTGGTTGTCTTCTTTGCGGTTGTTTTGGCAGCGGCCGTTTTCTTCGGTGCTGCTTTCTTTGCGGCAGCCTTATCCTTCTTGGATACGATCTTCTCACCTTCCAGAGTTTCCATGTAATGGCACTTCGGGAAGTTGGAACAGCCATAGAAGTAGGTCTTATAGCGGGACTGACGTTTTAACAGTTCGCCGGTACCGCACTCCGGACAGGTACGGCCGGTCGGTTCCGGCTTTTCTTTTTCCTTTCCGCCGATCTGCCTTGTATAACGGCATTTCGGGAACGCGCTGCAGGAGATGAACTTGCCATAGCGGCCCAGCCGGTAAACTAACGGACTGCCGCAGTCCGGGCAGGCCTCGCCGACTTCTTCCGGTTTCACCTTTTCCATCTTTTCATAGGCTTCATCAAGCAATGGTGTGAAGGTATCCCAGAAGGTTTTCAGTGTCTTTACTTCATCCGCATCACCATCTGCGATCTTATCCAGATCGTTTTCCATCTCTGCGGTGTACTTCACATTAATGATGGAGGAGAAATACTCATCCAGTTTCTCAACGGTCAGAGTTCCCTGTTCCGTCGGGAAGAAGACTCTTGTCTTGGATTTCTCACTGGAACGATCCAGTTTGACATAACCGCGTTGCTGAATCGTATCAATGATCATCGCGTAAGTACTCGGCCGCCCGACGCCCTGTTCCTCGAGTTCCTTGATGAGGCGGGCTTCGGTATAGCGTGCCGGCGGTTCGGTAAAGTGCTGGTTCGGTGTAAGTTCACTGGCACGGATGGCTTCCCCTTCCTGCAATGCCGGAAGGATCGTATCCTTATTGGAATAGTAATCGCCATATACCTTCAGCCAGCCATCAAAGACCAGAGAGGAGCCGCTTGCGCTGAAATCATAATCCCCCTGGGAAAGGATGATGGATTTTCCCGCAAACTTGGCCGGTGCCATCTGGGAAGCGAGCGCTCTTGCATAAATGAGCTTGTACAGTTTGTACTGTTCGCCCGTCAGATACGCTTTGATTTTTTCCGGATCATTGTTCAGGCTGGTTGGACGGATGGCCTCATGGGCATCCTGGGCGTTGGCATCGTTCTTGGCGGTATAGAAACCGTTGTATTCCTTGCCATAGGTATCCGTAATCATCGCATGGGCTGCCTTGGTGTAGACATCCGAAAGACGATAGCTGTCGGTACGCATGTAGGTAATCAGACCTTCCTGCCCGTTGCCGATATCAATACCTTCATAGAGGCGCTGTGCCACGGACATCGTGCGCTTGGCCGAGAAGCCAAGCTTGGTGGAAGCCTCCTGCTGCAGGGTAGAAGTAATAAACGGACGGAACGGAGCGGTGTTCTTAGACGTTTCCTTGATGGAAGAGATCATAAAGTCACCCTGGCATCCGTTGAATACCTTCATGGCATCTTCTTCTGTATGAAGTTCTGCCTTCTCCCCTTTGATTTTGGATAATGCGGCATTGAAGGTCTGACCGTCTTTTTCAAACTTCGCATCAATGGTCCAGTATTCCACCGGTACAAAAGCTGCGATTTCCTTTTCCCGTTCCACGATCAGCTTCAGTGCGACAGACTGTACGCGTCCTGCACTCTTGGATTTGATCTTATTGTGGAGCAGCTTGGAAAGCTTGAAGCCGATGATACGGTCGAGAATCCGGCGCGTTTCCTGGGAATGCACGAGATCCATATCAATGGCACGTGGATTCTTGAATGCCTGTTCTACCGCATCATGCGTAATCTCATGGAAGGTTACGCGGTCAACCGCATCTTCCGGCAGACCAAGTTCCTGGGCCAGATGCCAGGAAATTGCCTCTCCTTCACGGTCCGGGTCGGTTGCGAGATATACGGCATCGCTTTTCTTTGCGAGCTTCTTTAAATCTGCGACGGTATCCACTTTATCCTTGGATACTTCATAGGTCGGGATAAAGCCGTTTTCGACATCTACGCCAAGTCCATCCTTTCCCTTGATCGCAAGATCACGGATGTGACCCTTGGACGAAACGACTTCATAATCCTTTCCGAGATATTTCTGAATCGTCTTCGATTTCGAAGGCGACTCGACTATTACGAGATGTTTCATTTTGATCCTTTCAGCGTTTTTTAGTTCTGTGTTCAGTTAACAATTCCAAAGAATAACCCACGGTTTCTATCTTGGCAAGTATTTTACGTGATCGACCGCAGCGGGCGTAATTCTTCCAGAAGCTTCCGGTCATAGACAATATTGGCTCCCTGAGAGATCAGAAGGTTACAGCCGGCACCGGTCTCATCTTCAAACGGGTACGGAAAGCACCATACTTCCTTGCCCAATGTGATGGCCTAATTGACGGTGCACATCGTACCGCTTTTATAGGAGGCCTGCGTCACAATGACGCAATCTCCCAGAGCCGCAAGAATCCGGTTGCGCCAGGGAAAATGATGGCGCTTGACGCCGGTGTTGCTGGGGTATTCGGAAAGAATCAGCTGTTCCTCCTCCATCCTTTTATAGAGATACTCATTTTCTTTGGGGTACCGGGTATTCAGACCGCAGCCAATTACCCCTATGGTGTGACTGCCTTTAGCGATCGCTACGCGGTGAACGATCGCGTCCACCCCTTTGGCCAGACCCGATACCAGTGTAAAGTGCTCGCTCAGAATCGAGGCAGACAGTTCCGCAGACGCTTTGCCATACCAGGTCATGCGCCGGCTTCCGACAATTGTCGCACAGCTGGTGTTTAAGAGATCGAGGTTTCCGCGGTAAAACAAAACCCAGGGCGGATAGCGAAGAGTCCGAAGGGATTGCGGATACGCCTCATCATAGATAGTTACATAGCGGTCTTTGATTGTCTCGCTTCCCGGCGGTTCTTCCCGCCGGATGGCGTTTGCGATCCTGGCCCAGTCTCCTTCATAACGCCAGCTGTACTGGGCAAGCTGTTCCTGTTTTGTCATGGGAATTTTCCCCTCCTGCCTATCTATTAGTCAGCAATTAGAAATTCCCCTTTGAAAACAGAAAAAAAGAGAGCTTGTTCAGCCCTCTGTTCGATCACTCGTATGCGTGTGCACGCTGCGCCAGTTCACTGTCGGAAAGATCGGTATCGGCATTATCGATCGTAAGACCCGCCAGTGACGTTGCGCCTTCAGTTGTTTCAAAGAAGGTAACGGAGATCGAGGCGTTGATATCGCTGGACATCTGCAGACCGTTGGACGCTCTGGAATCACCATCGGATACCGTGACATTGCGGATGAGACAGCGATATTTCATCTCGCTCATTTTGCGCAGTACATTCTTGAAGTTCTCATAGGAAGCGGTGTGGAAGGTAATGTTCACATCCCGGCGGACGATTGTGCCATTCAGCACCGGATCACTCCAGTTGACGCTGACGTTCTGAGTATCCTCATCAAAGATGGTTCCCATCTCGATGATTTCACTGGACTGATTGTTGTATACGGAGAGGTCACCCTTTACTTTGCCCACAGACTCTTCAATGATCTGCTGCATCTGAGAGATGCGCATTGCCTTGCTTTGTTCGACCATCAGTTCATCTTCCAGGGCCGCGGTATCGTAGAGCGCCATCTGATTCTGGAAGAACTTATAAACAAAATTGTAATAAAGCAGTCCAAGCGCCAGTACAGCCGCAACCAGAATGAGGATCTTCTCCTTCATCGTGAATTCACGTTTCAGCATCTCAGTTTCCTCCTTCCGCTCCGCCATAGGTAATGATGACGGAAGCTATGACAGAGTTGTTGCTCTGATCTTCATTGGAGGCATTGGCGGTTGTTACCGTGACAAAGCCATTACGGCTGTCATTCTGCAGCACGCTCAGGAACGTGGATACTGTATGCAGGTTGGTTACGTTAGTCTGAACCACGATGGTATTGCCCGCAATCTGGACAGACTGGATGCCGACATACGGCATGATGTCTTCTTCCAGCATGCCGAAGACGTTGTTCTTGTCGACTTCCATCTTCTCTTCATCGGTCATGTACCAGTCGGTGACTTCATCATACTTGGCCTTGACCGCATCATATTCACTGTTGGCAGCACGTACTTCGTTGACCTGTGCCAGCACCTGATTATAGGCGCGCTCTGCCTGAGCAACCTTGTCCAGCTGGTCGAATACCGCAAACTTTACAAAGATGGCCAGGAATATCAGGAAGATGCCAAAACCGATCAGCGAGCGCTGATCCTTGCCTTTGTTTTCATCCTGTACCAGGTTGATATAAGTCTTTTCCGGGTAGCGGATCTTTCCGCCTTTGGAGCCTTTCTTTCCAAAGGAAAGCTCCTGAGAGAAGATGCTTTGTTTCTTTTCACTCATCGCTCTGCACCTCCTCAGTCCCCGTTCCAGCAGATGCCGGCTGCGCCAGGTCCGCTGGTCAATGTGTCTTCATCGATATCTTCGTCCGCAAATTCCGCAAGCGGGATGATCTGCAGCGGAACATTGTCACGCAATTCATCCAGCAGCTGTGGGATCATCGCACCGCCGCCGCATACGTAAATGCTTTCGAGGGTGTTGTCACGTTTTTCATAGCTGTAGTAGTTTACAGCACGCATGACATCAACCGCGATATCGGAACAGACATCACGAATCGATTCACTGTTCATGATGTTGTTGGTATTCTGCACGAGATATAGTGCCGCAATATGCTCATCACACCCCAGCAGCTCCGCTACCTTTCTTGCCAGCGCCTGGCAGCCCAGTTCAATCGACCGGGTGGTATCGAAGACGCCTTCCGAGAAGATATTGATGCGGGTTGCGGAATAGCCAAGATCCAGAATCGCATAGTCTTTCTCCGCCTGTTCCGGATCAATGTGTTTCATCAAAGAGCCAAACGCCAGACACTGCGGTGCAGCCATGGTAAGCTTCAGACGCATGCGCTTGAACAGCTCTGTATAATTGGACATCAGTTCTTTACTGACCGCTACCGCAAGAATATCGAGACCGGTATCCGTCTCGTTTTCATCCTGCAGTACGTTAACTACCGCAAAGTCGTAGATATAGTTTTCTTTGCCTTCCGCAATAAAATCATGGAATTCATACGGGAGGTTTACCTTCAGCTGTTTTTCGGTCATTAACGGAACCGACAGCCGTCTTGTATACGTCATCGTATCCGGCACAACGAGTGCAACGTTCTTTGACGTAAACTTGTTCTTTTTAAATACTTCACCCAGAAATTCCTGCAGTGCATCCCAGGCGATGATTTCGCCGTTCTGGATGATTCGTTCCGGCATGTCTTCCTTTACAAACCGGACAACCTTATCCCCTTTTACCTCGGCGATCTTGAGCCGGCTGCTGCCAAATTCAATTCCAAGTAAATTCTTCTTTGCCATAGCTTCACCAACTTAAAGAAACAAACTAAAATACCATGAGACCACCGCATTGCCGATTAACAGAGAAATCGCCGTCGCAATACTGATTGACGGCCCAAACGGTATTTTTGACTTCTTTAATAATAGCACGAAAACAAGTCCCACTAAACACGAGAGAATCAGATTGAAGAACCCCGCTTTGATCCCCAGAAACAGGCCGGTCATGAAGTAGAGCTTGATATCTCCCCCGCCAAGACTGTCTTTTTTAATGATGTGATCAAAGATGAGACTCATGATCAGCATCCCGCCGCCAATGCCAAAGCCGCCAAGCAGGCCGTCTTTTACTTCTGTCAGCCATGGCCGGCCTACAAACGGAACGGTAATGACCCAGAGAATGATGCCGGCCACAATAAAGCCATCCGGGATTTCATAGATCTTTAAATCCACAACCGAAAGGCCTAACAGTAAGCCTGCCAGGGCCATGGCCCGAAAGGCTTCAGTGGTCAATCCGAACTGCAATACACAGATGATGTAATAAACAGCCAATAACAGCTCTGTAAGCAGGCAGGATACCGGGATCTTTGCGCCGCAGTAGCGGCATTTTCCTTTATGAAACAGATAAGAGAAAATCGGAACAAGATCAGCAGCTCCTAATTCATGACCGCAGGAATCACAGACACTCCGTGCCTTGATCCAGTCTTTCCCTTCGGCAATGCGTCCGCCCATGCAGGTAAAGAAGCTGGCCATAACTCCCCCCAGCATGCCGAAAAAGATCAGGATCACTATCCGTACCGGCAGATCAAACGACTGAATGCTCATTGTTTTCCAAGCTCCCAGGAGACAACGATTTCTCCTTCTTTGGCTATGACCTTGATCACCATCGTACCCGGTTCCCCATGGTACTGCTGGCGGCCGATTTCCATCGTGGAATATTCGTTATAGCCCTTTGGCTTTTCGCCGACGATCTTATTGCCGATGTTGTCAAAATAGCCAATATAACCTAGGCTGGACCAATGCGGGCAGTGTCCGCTGGAGCCGCATCCATCCACAACACAGTTCAGGCCATTATTGGAATTGACGCGGGCAACCGAATCCGCGGTATTTGCGGCAAGGGAGTCATTGCCATGGTCCATGCGCAGCTTCATCCAGTTTCCGCCCAGGAAGAAATAGACTGCGGCCATTAGAATAATGGCAGTAATCAGTATCACTTCCAGTAAATTAGCGGAACCTTCTTTTGTTAACAGTTTTCTCATGGATTTATTATACCAGTCTGCTCTCAGCTGTGGAGTTCGTTGTACCTGTCGTTTATTTTTCCTGTATGATGAGATACAGAGACGAGGTTACAAAAATGATACGTAAAAAATCATTTGATCTTGCGATGGAATATTTCGATACCAATCTTTGGAAAGAAATCAGTGACTGCGATATGTTCGCAGTCCGTCTTCCCGAAGACCGGATCGGGTACTGTATTGTGATGGGCATGATGGGAAACCATATCTCCCTGGCGATGTATATCGGGGAAGAAGGTCTTTCATCATTGTATAAGATGCTGGAATATGACGAGGAGCATCCCCAGGGGCCGGATGACATGTTTTGTCTGCGGGCGGAGAACGCTCTGCAATGCCAGCTGACAACTCCGAATGAAATGACGCCGGAAGAGTTCAAAGAAGCCTACCGCTATGCGAAAACGCTTGGTATTGAGGAAGAGATCAGCTTTCCATGGCCAATCCTTTCCAGCTGGAAAGAGCGGCGTACACCCTATCCAGTCAATCGTCAGCAGGAAGATGATCTTGTGCTTGGTCTCAAAGCAGGCATCTATTTATTCGAGAATCTGGAAACAATCATGCCGGAACGGCGTGACACCATTCCATGGGGAGAAACCATTCCCCTATTATGCAAAGAAGGAAGAAAATGGACGGTTTCAACGACCAAAGTTCCTTCCTTCGGGGATATCAGTTTTCTGATTCCAGAGCTGCCGGACAGTTCCCTTCTGGATTTTATCCGCCGCAAGCCGGTACGGGAAAATGCCGAGGATCTGCTGTCATTGCGGGTATTGGATATCTTTATTACGGACGAGCTCTCCAAAGAAGATCCGGCTCCCTATTATCCATTAATTCTGGCCCGTTCTTCTCAGGAGTATTTCTCCCAGCCAGTTATCTCGCATGGCGTGTATCAGGAACACTACAACAATATGCTGGAAGACCTGGCAGAGCAGTATGCGGACGCAGAGTTCAAACCGGAATTCATTACTGTCGACAGCAGACACGCCTTTTACTTTATGAAAGCATTCTGTGAAGCAGTTGGTATTACCCTGCAGATTGCTTATCCGCTGGAGGAAATGGAAGACCTGTTTGACAACATGTACGATGACATGTTCAATCCAGTATCCATGTATCAGCAGTTTGAAGAATATGCGGAAAAACATCCGGAGGCTCGCAAGCAGCTGGATAAGCTGTTAAAAGACAATAATAAAGGCGAGCTGGATGCGGAAGAACTGTATGATCTGTTCTCCAGAGTTATGGATGACAGTTCCAAAGAATGAACGACAAAAAGAGAACTTCAAATCCAAACGCTCCCACCATCTTGGACATGCAATTGTTATCCCAGCTTCAGTTCCAGAAAATCAATCATTCCTTCTCCCTGATAGCACAGATACAATGGTTTGATTCCTGTCATTTCGGTTATCTCGATAACAGTCTCCACCCAGTCTTCTGACGGATGGACTGCAGTACTGCCAATGGGTTGTCTATCAAGCCTTTCATATGCCGTCAGGGTTCCATGACCTGTTCCTTTGATTATCAGTGTTATCTGTTTCAGGTGATCAAAGGCAAAGTACTTATAGCCAATTAATGTGTGATCTGAAATATCACGGATATACTGTCTGCCTTCCCCGCTTCCGATATAGGGGATGCACATGGTCTGTTTCTTGTTGGAGGAATGCGGCATATGGCCGTTTGTAAGGTTGCAGCAAATAACCGACGGATAAATGCCGCTTCCCTTTAATGGTCCGTTGTTCAAACCACAGCTCGTCATTTCCACCTGCGCAATATTCCCCTGCTCATCAAAGAAAATCGGTTCCGCACAGCCCTGTCTGCTGTAATCCGATTTATGGGTCAGACGGTGATAGAATACATACCACTGTCCGTTTATGCATTCAATGCCGCCATGGGTTGTACCGGTGATATTCAGTCGGTCTTCCGTCTTTCGGCCATTGAGGCCAATGTCTCCATTGGAGACAATCGTACCACCATAGACAAAGTCTCTGTCCGGATATCTGCTGGTCGCATAGCAGAGCTCATGGTTGTTGCGGGAGGAATAAACAAAATAATAGATGCCGTTAATCTTACGAATGGAACTGCCCTCAAAGAAGCCATGTCCCTTTCCATCTGCGGTTGTTTCAAACGGTGTTCCAAAACGCTTCAAAGGCATCATTCGAACCGGTACTGAGGTAATCGTTAACATATCATCCGCAAGGGTCATATGATGCGGTCCATATACAGAGTCTCCTTCTGCCTGAAGCTGTTTAATATGTTCCAGTGGTTTTAAAAAGCGTTCCGCATCGGTCTCATCCGCATGAATCTGCTCACGTTCTGTTTCACTGAGTTCCGCAATCGGATACCAGGTACCGGAATACAGACGTATGACTCCGTCATCATTAATCACAGCCGGATCAAAGTTTCCGTACTTCATAAATGGAGTGCCATCTGGATTCTGCACAGCGCCAAGATATTCAAACGGTCCATCCGGCTGATTCGATACCGCTACACTGATCGGACTGCCATAACCGCCCTTCCCACGCCATCCGGAAAGACAGTAATACAGGTAATACTTCCCGTCGTTTCCTTTAACACAGTCTGGCGCATACATTGCATTTCTTGTCTCTGCATCATAAAGCGGATCCTGCTGCACCCGGTAGCTGATGCCAGGGCAAGTCCAGGTTCCAAGATCATCGACTGGTGCAGACCATACTTCATATGGTTCACTGCAGAAGGTTTCTCCATTCTCTTTATCATGAGAACCATATACATAGATGCGGTTGCCAAAGACATGTGGTTCTCCATCCGGAATATATACATTCAATGGTAAGTATGGGTTAAATGCCTGTTGTTTCATGGTTTGTTCTCCTTGAATTTCTTAGCTGAAGCCTGGATATCATTCCCGATCAATCCTTTTCAAAGTACCTGCAGGAAGTTCTGTCCGGCCTCATAACGTTTCTGTTTATAGTGTTCGTCTATTTCTTTTTAGTGTCTGCAAATCATTTGTATAGAACCGAAAAAACGGCCACGCTCAGGCAGCCGTCTTTCAGGTTTATTCTGTGATTGTTTCAGGTGTTGATTCAGCAGCAGGTTCCGGTGTCGCCTCAAGTGTTGGAGCAGTTGTTTCAATAACTACCTCCTCAACAACTTCTCCGCCTTCTGTAGTAACTTCACCAGTGATTTCCGTTCCACTATCCGGTACGATTGTACTTTCCTGAGCAGCAGGCTGTGTCTCTTCCCCTGTGCCTTCAATGATTACCTGTTCGGCAGGTGCCTCCTGTTGAGGATCAGTACCTGGTACAGGTGTCACAGTTTCTGAAGTTGCAGGATCGACAGTTTCTGGATTGGCTGTTTCAGAATCCGTAGTTTCTTGATCTGTAATCACAGGATCTTCAGTTGGTGCGGAAGGTTCTGTTTCCTGAACCTTCTTTGTGACGGTATAGGATACCGCAGCACCTTCTTCATACTCACCAGTTTTGATACTTACAACGACATAGTTGGAAGGATCGTGGTCATCTTCGTCTTCAATGGAATTTCCATCCGCATCA
>JAFWJY010000200.1 GCA_017514525.1 Solobacterium sp.
AAAAATCCTCTGTTTTTTTCGTCAGTTCAATAAATGGAATCCCTTCACGCTTTGCCAGTTCTTCGGCAGCTTTCGGGTATTCCCCATGACTTCCCGGTAGGAAGTTTCCTTTTTCATCAAACAGTCTGCGTGCGATGGAAGAAAGGATTACCGGGTAAGCACCTTTTTCTTTTGCGATATCCGCCATCAGCTTCAGATTCTTCTGGTATGCCCCATAAGGTTCTGCATAGCGAAGCGGATCTGACATCTTCTGATCATTATGTCCAAACTGAATCAGTACGATATCACCTGACTCAATATAATTTTTTGCCTGTTCCAGTCTTCCCTGATCAATAAAGGATTTCGTACTTCTTCCATTGATCGCAAAACTGCGGATAAATACATCATCTTTGATATACCACAGCAGGCCCTGAGAGAGTCCTGTCTGCGGGTAGGTAGCTATATGATTCCATGTGACGGTACTGTCACCCAAATATATGATTCTCTTCATATTCACGCCTTTTTATTTAAGAAGGGCAGGCGGGCAATCGCCCACCTGCCCATTTGTCACAAATCAGTTGTTGAATATTGTGTACTGTAGACAGTATTACGTTATTCTTTGACTGCACCTGCGTTAATACCTGTAACGAAGTATTTCTGCAGGAATGGATAAGCGACCATGAACGGAAGGATTGCGCATACGATGGACGCATAGTACAGCGTGCTCTGCGAAACTTTGTATGCTGTTGTTGGTGTATCACCATCCATGATCATGACACGCAGCTGATACTGGAAGTTAACCTGACTCGGATTGGTGATGTAGATCTGTACAGTGGAATAGTCATTCCAGATCGTAACCGCAAACATCAGACCGATGGAAGCGAGCGCTGCCTTGGACAGCGGAAGTACGACCTTGTAGAAAATCTGCATCGGGGAGCAGCCGTCAAGCTCTGCAGCTTCGTACAGAGAGTGCGGGATGCCTTCGAAGAAGTTCTTCATCAGAACCAGGTTATACACGTTGATACCATGCTTTACAACGAGGATCCACATGTTGTCAACGAGACCCAGTCTTCTCATAACCAGGTATTCCGGAATCATACCACCGGAGAAGATCATGGTGATGAGAAGGAAATAGGAGATCAGGTTTCTGCCCGGCATTTCATACTGGTTCAGAACGTAACCACCGAGCGTTGCCATTGCCAGACCAACGAATGTACCGATAACCGTTGTAACAACGGAGTTGACGAACGGACGGAACAGCTTCGCGGTGGAGAAGATTGTTGCATAACCACCAATTGTCGGCTGTGTCGGCCACAGTTTGAACTGGTAAACACCTACTGCGTTGAAGGAGTCGGAGATAACTTTCCAGATCGGAATAATGATGATCAGGGAGAGAATCGCAAATACGATATAGAGAATTACATCAAATGTAGTATTCTTTTTTCTCATTTTCTTCTCCTCCTTACATAATTCCGCGTCCGCGGATCCGTTTACTTGCGTAGTCACTTGCAAGCATCAGCACCATACCAACGAGGGACTTGAACAGACCAACGGCGGTAGTGTAACCATAGTCAGGGATCGCGGTAAGGAAGGTCTTACGATAGATGTAAGTTGAAATAACATCGGACACTTCAAGAACACGCGTATTGTACAGAACGAATACCGGTTCGAAGATATTCAGAACCTTCGCAAGGTTCAGAATCAACACGATGATAACGGTATTGGACAGTGCCGGAACAGTAACGTACCAGATCTTCTGGAGTCTTGTTGCGCCATCGATTTCAGCTGCTTCATAAAGTCCCGGATCAATACCGGACAGCGTAGCGAAGAATACGACAGTGCCCCAACCTGTTTCTTTCCACAGGTCGATCATATAGAAGACCGGACGCCACAGTGCTTTTGTATGCAGGAAGTCTATACTTTCTTTTATGACTCCCCATTCCTTCAGGGTTTCGTTTACGAAACCGGTTGTGGAAGTGGAAAGGAACAATGTGAAGATTGCGGCTACTACCGCCCATGACATGAAGTGCGGCAGATAGATAACTGTCTGTACAAATTTTTTGCAGGAGAGATTCAGCATTTCATTCAAGAAGATGGAAATCAGAACTGCAACAAATGTATTCAGCAATAATTTAACGATAGACAGCGTGAGCGTGTTGCCAAACGCCGCCCAGAATTCCTTTTCAGCAAACAGCTTCGTAAAGTTTGCAAGACCAACCCAATGGATGTTTCTCAGCTTGTAGCTGTAGAACGCAAATCGTACACCAAGCATTGGCCAGTAATAAACAATCAGAACGAAGATGAATACAGGAAGAAACATCAGATAAAAGCCGGAATATGCTTTCATTCTGGTCCAAAGGGACTTCTTGGGAGCTACCCAGGTAGTACCATTGGAATTTTCATTCTTGCTCATAGTTTTTCTCCCCACGAACAGATAATGTCCGCATTAGTTCATAGCAAATGTTTGTAAATAATACATATGTAGAGATAAACATACTCCGCTTCCCTTTCGTTGTTATCAGAAAGCGGAGTATGTATTATCTCGTGAATATTACTTCAATTGGATTTAGCTGTTAGTGATTACTCACCTTTTTCAGCTGCGTTCAGTTCTTCAACGATCGTAGCGGATACATCACCATACTGATCGAGGTACTGCTGAATTGCATCTTCCGGTGTAATCTTGCCAGCTACTGCAAGGTTCATGAGTTCCTGTCTCTTCGCAACGAGATCGGACTCAACGTTTGTCAGTGTCTCAGAGGAAGCTGCTGCCGGAGCATCAACGCAGTTTTCTGTGAAGAATGTGTTACCTTCTGTTACGAGTTCATCGTCATCAGCGAAACCGTTTTCGAGCTTACGGATAACAAGGACAGAGTCGAGGTGGTTCTTCTTCCAGAGGGAGTTCGGATCGTTTGGATTCGGTCTCAGGTGGAATTCGCCATCAGCGTAGCTGTATTCCTTGCGCTTTTCAGCATCGTCAGCATTCAGAACGAAGTCTTCAGCCTTTGTGGACCAGTGAACATCTTCAGCACCATATGTCCAGAGAGTCTGAACTCTGTCACCATCGAGCATTGTTTCAAACAGTGCATCGAAGATAGCCTGTTCACGAGCGTCGTTGCCATCACCATCGTCGAGGATTACCCATACCGGAGCTTCACGGTTGAGGTAGCCGCCCCATGTATCTGTGATTTCCTTGATCGGCGGGAGCTGAACGAGTTCTTCCGGATTTCCGTCTTTGTCTTTGACATCGTTCTTGGAGAGGTTGTCAGTCAGTGTTCTCAGCCATGTACCAGCCCAGTATGTGAAGACACCTTCAGATGTTGTCTGGTCGTTGGAGAAGAACTTTTCACGTGCCTGCTTTGTACCGAAGTCTTCTGTCTGCGGGTCAATAACGCCGTCAACGAAGCCCTTGTTCAGTCTTGCCAGTGCATCGATTGTAGCCTGCTCTGTGAAACCATCTACCCATGTGCCATCTGCCTTCTTATAGAAGGAAGGATAAGCGCCCTGCCAGAATTCCGGCATGTAGTTGATGTACGGAGCTTCATCCATCTTACCGAAGCCAGCAGCTACAACACCGTATGTCTTGTTGGTGCCGTCGCCATCCGGGTCGTCCTTTGTGAACGCTGTCAGGAGTTCATAGTAGTCATCGAATGTCTTGATGTCATCAACAGTCTTTCCAACTGCATCGAGCCAGCTCTTCTTAATGTATGTGACACAACCATTACCATAAGTCGGAGCGAAGCCATACTGTGCGCCGTCTTCTGTACGGATGTTCTCGTTAACTTTTGGGAGAACAACCTTGCTGCGGAAGTCTGCGTTTTCATAAGCATCCTTGAGGTTCCAGAGAAGACCGGTTGTCTGATACTGTCTCAGCATGGAAGCAGACATGATCATTGCATCCGGATATTCCGGGTCACCCGGCTGGGATGTTGCCAGAGTCTTAGCGATTGTCTGGGAATAGTTGGAGTGGTCAAGCTGGTTGATCTTCAGAGTGATCGGATGACCGAGCTTTTCAGATACAGCTTCTTCCCACTGCTGGATGAATTCTGCCTGGCCAGCATCTACTGTCGCTGTGATTGTTCCGTCAACGATAATGTTGAGGGTTTCGAGAACGTATTCACCATTCTCGTCGATTGATCCACTTGGTGTTGCAGCTGTGTCAGTGCTGCCACCACAGCCAGCGAGTAACATAGCTGCGCAAGCGGCCAAAGAAAGTAACTTCTTTTTCATTTCTCTCCTCCTTTTTGGAAATGATTTTTAATGATGTCTGTAAACTGATGTAAGCGTTTACGTTATCACTGCCTTTAATATACAAGCTGCACTCTATCAAATCAACACGAGAAATCGGTATTTTCAACTTTTTTTACACATAGTTTTTGTTTTTCCTCTTCAAAACACTGTTTTTTTGTCCTAATTTTCCCATTTTTTGCCTTCTGGGTAAACCGGTGTACTTTTGCGAATCATCAAATCTTCATTTTCGTTGTGTTCGTAGTACGATAAAAAAGAACAAGGAGAAATAGATTATGAGTTCTGCCATGCATTTTCATTCTGAAACGTTTCCAATACCGTTCTATTCCGTACTCATCAGCCACAAAGGAATCTGTATTCAGGAGGAATATTTTTCCCCGTGTACAAGCGAATCTCTCCACCGGATGTTCTCGATCACCAAAAGCATGACTGCTCTGGCAGTATGTGCTTTGGCGGCAGAAGGAAAAATCAGATTAAGTGACACAATTATTCAGTATTTTCCGGATTATTTACCAGAAAATTTACATTCTTACATTTCTGCTATGACCATACAGGATCTGCTGGATATGCGAACCTGTCATAAATCTACTACTTATAAGATTGATTTAAACCGCAACTGGGTAGAATCATTCTTTATTACGCCGCCTGATCACAGAAGCGGTCAGATATTCAAATATGATACTAGCGCTGCTCATACATTAGCTGCCCTTGTAAAACGTGTCAGCGGTAAAGGTATTATCGATTATCTTCGTTCCATCTATTTAAATGACATTGGCTTCTCTAAAGATGCGTATGTGCTGTGTGATCCGTTTGGTGATGAAATCGGCGGTTCCGGTTTGGTCGCAAGACCCAGAGATCTTATGACCGTCGCAAGATTTCTGATGGCTCTCTATAAAGATGAATGGAAGGATTCTTATTCCTATCTGTTCCATGGCGCATATGATGAAGAATTCTATCAGCGCTACAGCATTCTCGTTCGTCAATGTATGACATACCGTACATCGACCATGCATGAAGGAAAAACGTTGGATGAATGCCAGGGTTATGGTTCCCAATTCTGGATGGTTCGCAATGGCATTGCCATGTATGGCATGGGAGGACAATATGCAGTGTTATATCCCGATGAAGATCTGATCATCGTGACAACAGCAGATACACAATCCATCCAGGGCGGCACGCAGATCATATTGGATGAAATGAATCGGATCGATAATCTGCTACGAAAAGAGAATGGTTCTGCACCGCTTCCTGTTTCATATCCGGATCGACCAGCTACATATGGGGATGAAACATGCCTGCATAATGCGTTGAATCCTTTGCTTGGCTCTTATCAGTTTCTGACAAATACACAAGGCTTTCTTTCCTGTACGATTGAAACAGATGCCATCACATTAAAACATCAGGACTGTGTTTATCGCTTTCCAATCTCAGCTCATGAATCTGTTGAACTGACAGATCCGAAGTATCATCAGAAACTGTTTGTTCGTACCTGCGGTCTGATGGATGGATCTCTTTATCAGTATCTTCAGATTCTAGGTGATTATGTTGGCAGTATTCGTATCCTGATTCGTGGCGATGGAGAACATCTGACCATATACCTCAGGAAAATCGAAGAATCTCTGTTTTCTGAAATGAATGGATTTTTAGAAGCAATTAAAACTTCTTAATCGCACTTATTATCCATATT
>JAFWJY010000016.1 GCA_017514525.1 Solobacterium sp.
CGCTCCAGATCGATTCCAAGGAACCGAACTGGGACAAGTTCCACGACTTCCTCATGAACGAGGCTCGTTACTTCAACCTGCCGAAGCTCAAGGGTGAAGAGGCTGCTGAAGCTGCATTCGCTAAGACACTGTCTGATGCGAAGACACGCTACACCAAGCTCGTGAACAAGGCCAAGATCCAGGAAGGCTAATCGTTCATTACCAGGAGTTCCCCTCTAAACAGGGGAGCTCTTTTTTTGATTTCGAGATACAATAAAGCCATGAAGGTACTTTTATATTTTGAAAGTGAAAGCCTGATTCAGACCTCCGGCATCGGAAGGGCGTTTGAACATCAGAAAACAGCACTTGCCTCACAGGGCATTTCCTATACGACAGACCCATGGGATGAGGATTACGATATTCTGCATATCAATACCTGCGGCATCAACAGTGATGCGATCATTGCGCATGCACGCAAATTAGGCAAGAAGGTGATCTATCATGCCCACAGCACGGAGGAAGACTTCCGCAACAGCTTTGTCTTCTCCAATCTGCTGTCACCCCTGGTCAAACGGACGCTGGTATCGCTGTATTCCCAGGGAGATGCGATCATCACGCCAACCCCATATTCCCGCAAGCTGATTCAGGGCTATGGCATTGAACGGCCGATCTATGCCATTTCCAATGGCATTGACCTGTCCCTGTACCAGCAGGATGAAGAGAAGGTGATGGCGTTCCGGCGTTATTTTGATATTCAGGAAACGGATAAAGTGGTGCTTGGCGTAGGACTTCCGTTTGAACGGAAGGGCATTCTTGATTTTGTAAAGGTGGCAGAACAGCTGCCGCAGTATAAATTCATCTGGTTTGGCGAAATCGCGTCCTTTGCGGTTCCGGCAAAGATCAATGACGTGATTGAGCATCCCCCGATGAATGTACAGTTTCCAGGTTATGTGAAAGGCCCGATCATTCAGGGCGCATATCGGGATGCGGATGTATTCTTTTTCCCGTCCTATGAGGAAACAGAAGGCATCGTCGTCCTGGAGGCGTTAGCTTCTGAACAGCAGGTTGTTGTCCGTGATATCGGCGTATTTGATCCATGGCTGGTTCATGGCAAAAACTGTTATAAAGGAACCTCCAATGAAGACTTCTGCCGTCTTATTCAGAACTGTGTGGAGGGAAAGCTCCCGCATACGGGAAAAGAAGGCTATACCGTCGCAACGGGAAGAACGATTGAAACTATCGGCAGACAGCTGAAGCTTGTCTATGAAGCCGTTTTGAATGATGAAATCGTAAGTGATGAAGCGCTTGCTGCCTGTTGAGCCGGCAATGACTGGAAGAGTATAATCTAAAGGTATGCTGAAACAACTCAGAAAGCTTTTTTCGAACTATGTATTTAATATTGCGCTGATTATCGGACTGTCTGCACTGGTCGTCTATCTGACCGTAAAAGACAACCCCAAAGAGATCTTTGATCAGCTGCGCACAGCCCATCCGTTATGGATTCTTGCGATTGTGATCGCAGTGATTATGATCCGGGTGTTTTCCGGTATGGCAATAACCTATGAATGCAATCTCACCCATCCGGAGTATAAACTCTGGCAGGGCATTGAGAATGCGTTTGTCGGCGGTTTTTTTAACGAGATTACCCCGAGCGCCAGCGGCGGGCAGTTTGCCCAGGTATATATCTTCCGCAAACAGGGCATTCCGGTAACGGAAAGCGCCGGTGTACTGTGGATGAACTTCATTATTTATCAGTCCACGATGGTAGCCTCGGTTTTTTTACTGATTCTGCTCAAGTTTCATACCTTTTATGCCAAATACTCCAAATTTTTCAGCGTGGTGCTGCTTGGCTTTGCGGTCAACGCGGTTGTAATCGTAAGCCTGTGGGCGCTGGTCAAGTTTCCGCGCTTCTATACCTGGCTTTCGACCCGCGGTATTGAAATCGGCGCAAAGCTGCATATCGTAAAAGACAAAGAGAAGGCACTGTCATCTCTGGATGCCCAGCTGAAGCGGTTTCAGGAGGAAATCAAGATTCTTTCCCGCAACAAGCCGATGGTCGCAAAAGTTGCGCTGATCCATCTGATGCGGCTGCTGGTGTATTATTCAGTGCCGTTTCTCTGCGCCAAGGCACTGCGTGTCCCGTGTCCGGTATCGCGACTGCTTGATGTGATTACGCTGTCGTCCTTTGTCTCCATGATCAATGCGTTTATACCATTGCCTGGAGCCAGCGGCGGTACGGAAGCTACCTTTGTGATGATGTTCAGCACGATCTTTGGCCTGACTGCTGTACGGCCGATCATGCTGCTGTGGCGTTTCATGACCTACTATTTTGATATGATGCTTGGCGGCATCATATTCCTGATTGCGAAAAACCGCAGGGATATCGTTGCGCCTAAACTGCAGAATTAAGAGGGAATGCTCATGCGTATTGGATTATTTACAGATACCTTTCCACCGGACCTCAACGGGGTGGCTAATTCAACTCATATTCTGTTTCAGCAGCTGAAGGCACATGGCCATAATGTGTATGTCGTGTGCACGCGTAAAGGCACAGGCTGGGCGCAGTGGAATGAATCCCATGATGTGCTGCGGCTGGCTGGCGTAAAGTTCAAGCATCTGTATGGCTATGCCGTGACAACGCCATGGCATGTCAATGCGCTGAATGAAATACGGGCGCTGAACCTGGATGTCATCCATGTGCAGACCGAGTTTGGCGTCGGCATCTTTGCCCGCACCTGTTCCAGAACCCTTGGTATTCCATTAGTCAGCACGTATCACACCTCGTATGAGGATTACACGCACTATATCAATATTCTGAATTCCGACCGTCTGGATGAACGCATGAAGAGCGCTGTCGGCTGGTTTTCAAAGTTCATGTCGGATACCTGTGTAGAGGTAATTGCGCCAAGCAAAAAGACGCATGACCTGTTACTCAGCTACCATGTCAATTCCGATATCAATATCGTACCTACCGGACTGGATCTGAACCAGTTCCACCCGTCCAATCAGCCGCCGGGAAAAACAGCAGAGATCCGGCGTGCCTATGGCTACACTGCGGATGAGCGGCTGGTCATTTATGTTGGCCGGATTGCGGAAGAAAAAGCACTTGATCTGGTCATTGACGGCTTCCAACTGGCTGAAGCAGAAGGCTGTAAGCTTCATCTTCTGATCGTAGGCGGGGGACCGGATCTGGAACGCCTGCAGAAGTATACCGAAGAAAAGAACATGCACAGCGTGACGCTGGCAGGTCCAAAACCGGCAGATGAAGTGGCGAACTACTACCGCAGTGCGGATTTCTTTGTCAGCGCATCCCTGTCGGAAACGCAGGGCATGACCTTCGTGGAGGCAATGGCGGCGGGGCTCCCGCTGCTTGCCCGCAAGGATTCTGTACTGGATGAACTGCTGGTAGATGGAAAGACCGGCTGGTATTTTTCCGATGCCAGTGACCTTGCGAAAAAGCTGTTTCAGCTGGAACAGCTGCCGGAAGAACAGCTGAAGGCAATGAAGGAAGCTGCGCTGCAGCAGATCAAGCCGCTCAGTGCTGAGGTATTCTACGAAAAAGCCCTGCAGGTTTATGAGAAGGCAATCAACAGCTACCGGAATATGCTGGTTGTGGAAGATGTACAGGTCAAGCAGGATATCGTACAGGTTTACCTGCAGGATATGCAGGGACGAACCCGCGAAGATATCCGTCTGCTGATGAGCCTGGATGATTACTACAATGAAGGCATCCGCAAGGGAACCCGGCTGTCGGCTGCCCGGATCGATGAGATTCAGAAGAAACAGGCAGGTGCGCTTGCCTGGAGACAGATCCTGCGGCGTATTGCGGTAAAGGACCGCACCCGCAAGGAAGTGTATGACTGGCTTACCAAGAAGACCTCCTGCAGTATTGAAACCATCAATTCGATCGTTGAAAAGCTCGAGGAAAAGGGCTATGTCGATGATGAGCGCTATTGCGAAGAAAACCTCACCCGCATGAAGAACTCTTTATACGGGGAGGATCGAATGATCCGCACGCTGCGCAAGAAAGGCATTTCGCTGGAACTGATCAAGCGCAAGCTGCAGGAACAGCCGGTGGAAGAACTGGAACAGGCAAAGCGGTATGCCCGCAAAGCCGCCAGTTCGATTTCGGATACCAGCCTGCGCATGAAACAGCGCAAGCTGAAAAACAAACTGCTTGCCAATGGCTACATCCCGGATGTGGCGGACG
>JAFWJY010000201.1 GCA_017514525.1 Solobacterium sp.
TGACCTGGTTTAATCCGCGCTGGGGGCTGGCTGTGATCCTGCTGCTGGTACTGGCTGCCGATGTATTCATTGAATATACGGGTATGATCAACCCGCGCTGGCATCCGATTCTTTCAATGCTCAACCGGCTGACCGGCTGGCCGCATATGGAAGACGGAGAAGATCCGGTTGATACGCTTCAAAATGAGGAATCCAAGGAAACGGAAAAATAATTCCGTTTTTTTATGAAATTTGAGGGGATTTTCCAAAACCTGTCTAAGAGGTAGATGTAGGAGGAAAATCGAATGAGTTTTGTAGAAGAATCAAAAGCGCTTCTGGATACCTCTGCCAACAATACCTATCCGGCAGAGTGGCGCGATTATATCCGGGCCAGGGAGGGGATTTACAGTCAGCTTCTCCCAAATTATCTGGAGCCGAATATGCGTTCCGAGGCCATGTGGGTCATGCGCAGTCAGTGCTACAGCGGAGAGGAAGTTGGTATTCACGTCGAACGCGGTGATATCTGCTGGATGGATTATGGACAGACGTTCATCAATGAGATGGGCTATCAGCACTTTGGACTGGTGGTTTCTCTCTGGAATAAGAAAGCACTGGTCATTCCGGTCACCAGCAATCCGTCTGCTTATGAGAAGGCGGGTGATGGAAGTCAGCCGGGGAATCATCTGTTCCGAATCGGCATGCCAGAAGGGCTCAACCGGCCATCGACTCTGTTTATGAATGACATCCGGTTTGTGAATACTGCCCGAATCCTCTGTATACGGGCACATATTGATACGAATTCTTCCATGTTCCGGGCGATTCAGAGTCAGCTTGTGATGTGTCTGATGGGCGTAAATGAAGCGAAATATGATACGATGCATAGGTGAATCTGAAACAGGGAAAATGGCTTGTGGCAGTATCAGGAGGCCCCGATTCCATGGCATTATTGCAGATGTGCCTGGAAGACGGGGTGGACTGCGGCTGCGCACATGTAAATTATCACCATCGGATGCAGGCGGATGAAGAGGAAGCGTATGTCCGTGCTTTCTGCGCGTCACATTCCATTCCCTGTCATGTGCTGAATGAACCCTTTGTTTACAGTGGCAATTTTGAGGCGGCTGCCAGGAAACGGCGGTATGCCTTTTTTGCGCAGATCGTAAAGGAATTCCACTATTCGGGAGTACTCGTTGCGCATCACATGGATGATGCGATTGAAACCTTCCTGATGCAGGAGGAAAAAGGCCTGATTCCGGACTGGTATGGACTGAAGGAAGAACGCATGCTGGAAGGAATGCTGGTTGTTCGACCGCTGCTGTCCTATACCAAGAAACAGCTGGAAGATTACTGCAATGAACGCGGAATTCGTACCTTTTTTGATGAAACCAACGATGATACAAAACTGACCCGCAATCGGTTTCGTCATGATGTGCTGGATCAGATGTCCCTGTTTGAAAAGCAGATGGTCATGGAAGAAATCAAGCGGAAGAACGCTGTACTTCAGGAGCGAAGATGCCGTCTTAGAACCGAGATCCGGGAAGATGCGGTGGAGCTGGATCGCTATCGGGCATTGCCGGAGGAAGAGCGACTGACGCTGTTATATGAATTTCTGAAGGATACGGTATCCTATTCCCGCAAAGGCCTGCAGGAAGTGGATCATGTCCTGTGCACCAGGAAGGATTTCCTGATTCCGGTGGGGGAAAAACAGCTGATCCAAAAGGAAGGCCGGATCTATTGCGTTTCACCAGTTGTTCCATATGTCTGTCGGATCAGCGGTCCGAATGCTTTGTCATCTGTTTCCTGCCCTTATTTCCGAATCGAACAGGGTGTTCCTGGCGTAAACGCAGTGACGGTAACAGAGGCAGATTACCCCCTGACGATTCGTCCGGCAGAAGCTGGGGACAAGATCCGAATGCGGTTTGGGGCCAAACTGGTCCACCGGTTTTTCATTGACCGGCATATTACCCGGTATGAACGTACCTGCTGGCCTGTTGTTTTAAATGCGGCAGGAGATGTGATTCTTGTGCCGGGGCTGGGCTGTGACATCGACCATTATTCTATAAGCCCCACTTTTTCTGTGATACAATATTTTTCGCATGAATAAATAACGGAGGAGCTATGTCAATACGTGATGAAATTAAGACAGTTCTTATTTCCGAGGAGCAGATTCGGGAACGCTGCCGGGAATTAGGCAAGCAGGTTACCAAAGATTATTCTGAACAGAATGCGACGCCTTTGGTCGTTGCACTGTTAAGAGGATCGGTTCCATTCATGTCAGAACTGATCAAATATATCGATCTTGATATTCAATATGATTTCATGGATGTGACCAGCTATTCCGGTACAAAAAGTACTGGGGATATTCGTATTGTGAAAGATCTGGAAACTTCAGGGGAAGGCAAGGATATTCTGATCGTTGAAGATATTGTCGATACTGGACGTACAATTAATGCGGTCGTTGGCATGATGAAGAATAAAGGTGCCAACAGTGTAAAAGTCATTACACTGCTGGATAAGCCGAGCCGCCGTGTGGTTGATGTGGATGTAGATTATATCGGATTTGAAGTGGATGACATATTTGTGGTCGGCTATGGTCTGGATTACAATCAGCGTTTCCGTGCGCTGCCGTTTGTAGGAGTGCCGAAAGAGGAAGTATACCGTTAAGTTTTATTTGGAGTTTAAAGAATGCAGAAAAACAATAAACGTAATTTATGGGGCTATCTGCCGTATCTGATCGTTCTGGTTGCGATCTTCAGCCTGTTTTCTCTGAATCAGTCAACGCCATCCAAGACCCTCAGCTACGATCAGCTGATGGATGTACTTGAAAACCGCAAGGTTGAAGAGTCTTCACTGTCCATTGGCACAAACATCGTTACCGTTCGCGGTGTGTATAAAGATGGCGAAAAGGAAGTCAGCTTCCATTCGTCCGTGCCGGCAACCGATTCATCGATTGAAAAGGTCATGGACAGACTGGATCATTCCGAACTCACCGTACTGGATGCTGAGGCAAGCAATGCCTTCCGTGATCTGATGTATTCTCTGATTCCGCTGGTGGTTGTTGTGATCATGGGCGTCTGGATGATGAACCGGATGAATGGTGTTGGCAGTGCGAATGCCAAAGCGTTTGATTTCGGAAAGTCCCGTGCCAAGCTGGAATCCAAGACCAAGGTCAAGTTTGACGACGTGGCCGGCTGTGATGAAGAAAAACAGGAAATGGCTGAAATCATCGACTATCTGAAATACCCTGCGAAGTTTAAAAAGATGGGCGCACGCATTCCGAAGGGAATTCTGCTCTTCGGTCATCCAGGTACCGGTAAGACGTTGCTTGCCAAGGCAGTTGCCGGAGAAGCGAATGTTCCATTCTATTCCATTTCCGGTTCTGATTTTGTAGGGATGTTTGTCGGTGTCGGCGCAAGCCGTGTTCGTGATATGTTCCATCATGCACAGCAGACTGCACCATGCATTATCTTCATTGATGAGATTGATGCGGTAGGTCGTCAGCGTGGCGCCGGATTTGGCGGCGGCCATGATGAGCGTGAACAAACACTGAACCAGCTGCTGGTTGAAATGGATGGCATGGCGGACAACAGCGGCATCGTTGTGATTGCCGCAACCAACCGTCCGGATGTTCTGGATCCGGCACTGCTGCGTGCTGGTCGATTTGACCGGCAGATCACAGTCGCGCTTCCAGATCGTAAAGGCCGTGAAGCGATTCTTGCGGTACATGCCCGCAACAAGCATTTCGCGCAGGATATTGATCTTGGTGCACTGGCAAAGCGTACGCCGGGCTTCAGTGGAGCGGATCTTGAAAACGTACTGAATGAAGCGGCAATTCTTGCGGTGCGTGATAAAGTGGATGTAATTGGCATGACACAGATTGATGAAGCAATCGACCGTGTCATGATG
The DNA here is from genome assembly GCA_017514525.1 of Solobacterium sp. Classification (GTDB taxonomy): domain Bacteria; phylum Bacillota_I; class Bacilli_A; order Erysipelotrichales; family Erysipelotrichaceae; genus Bulleidia. The sequence continues at coordinate 3,883 of JAFWJY010000201.1, forward strand.
GGACCGGCAAAGAAGAGCCGTACCTATGATGAAAAGACAAAGAAGCTTGTGGCTTACCATGAGGCAGGCCATGCGATTATAGGTTTATTCCTGGAGAATGCGCAGGTTGTTCAGAAAGTTACAATTATTCCGCGTGGACAGGCAGGTGGTTATAACCTGATGACACCGAAGGAAGAAAAGCTGATGAACACGAAGAATGATCTGCTTGCGACAATCACCTCCTATATGGGTGGCCGCACTTCAGAAGAAATGTTCTTCGATGATGTTACAACCGGGGCTTCCAATGATATTGAACGGGCAACCAATCTTGCCAAGGATATGGTTACACTCTACGGTATGTCTGATCTTGGCCCGATCAAATACAACACCGGTTCGGAGAATGTATTCCTGGGTCGTGATTATAACAGTCCGAATAATGTCAGTGGGCAGGTTGCCTTTGAAATCGATGAGGAAGTCCGTAAGATCGTCAATGGATGTCATGCGAAAGCGCGTGAAATCATTGAGGCACATAAAGAGGAACTCGTTCGCATTGCGGAGGCTCTGATCGAATATGAGACACTCACATCCGAACAGATTGGCAAGGTGATCAAGGGTGAATCCATTGCGGAAGATTTCGCTGTTGCACCGGCACAGCCTGTTGCTCCAACAGAAGTCAAACCAGAAACACCTGCGGAAACAGAACAGCCGGCAGTGAAGGAATTGCCAAAAACAGATGATTAAAGGAGAGGGAAACCTCTTCTTTTTGCGGGTGCTCGTGTACAATGAGAGAGGAGCTGCAGGATGGATGAGAATTCAGAAACATTGCGTTGGATATCCACGATATTGATGGGAGCGGCCGGCGGCGTTCTGCTTGCAGGTATCATCCTGTTTTTTCTGAATACGATCGGCTTTCAGAACCGGTCAGTTCCGTTTCTGTTTCTGCTTCTGCTAGCAGGCGGAATCCCATGGTGCTTTGATGTAGTTGAAAAACGGGGAATGAATCCGCTTGCATGTGAACTGCTTCTGATTGCGCTTTCGTTTGGAATTTGCTTGTTATATGGTCATGTCAGCGCAAAAACAGAAGCTACAGCCGCAATGATCAATGGGACAACCGCTCTGATTCATGCGGTTTCTCTGGCTGTAACCGGAATCCGTTTTGCGGTTCGGTATTACCGCACCAGAAAGGAAAAGGAATGACACTGTTCAGTCCATGGGCAAAATCGATTGATCTGGAAAACCCGCTCCCGGAATATCCGCGGATGCAGCTGAGGCGAGGAAGTTTTCGTTCGCTCAATGGAACTTGGGAATATCAGATTACCTATGGCGCACAGCCGGATATCAACAAAGGCTGGACCAAGATCACGGTTCCGTTTGCGCTTGGCTCCAAACTGTCCGGGACGGATGTGAATCTTTTGCCGGATGAAGTGCTGTGGATGCGGCGTCAGTTTGACTATGAACCGGATGGTGCCAGAACCTTCCTCAATTTTGAAGCAGTTGATCAATGTTGCGTGGTTTATCTCAATGGTGTGGAGGTTGGATCACATAATGGCGGCTATACGCCGTTCTCACTGAATGTGACAGGTCAGATTCGCCGGCAGAATGAGCTGATGGTTCGAATCGTGGATCAAAGTGATAAAGGCTTATATGCCTATGGCAAACAGAAGATCGAAAACGGCGGGATGTGGTATACCCCATCCGCCGGTATCTGGCAGACGGTCTGGATGGAAGAACTTCCAGATCATGCGGTGGAAGATATCAAGATTACGCCTGACTGCGATCAGGAAGCGGTATACCTGCATATGGCAGGAACCTATTCCCAGCTTGTAATCACGGTATTTGCCGGAGAGGAATTGGTCCATCGCGGTATTACGAATAAGATGGAATATACAATTCCATTAAAGGATTTTCATCCATGGACTCCGGATGACCCATTTCTGTATACACTGTACCTGCAGACGGAAGATGAAACTGTAAAGAGCTATTTTGCGATGCGCAGGTTTTCATCGACGCATGATGCTAATGGCATTGTACGCTTTGCGCTCAATGGAGAACCGTTGTACCTCAGCGGCCTGCTGGATCAGGGATATAACGTTGATGGTCTGCTGACATATCCGTGTGAAGAATCAATGATCGCAGATATCCAGAAAGTTAAAGACATGGGTTTCAATATGATCCGCAAGCATAACAAAGTGGAATGCCGCAGATGGTATTACCTGTGTGATCTGTATGGAATTCTTGTCATGCAGGATATTCCGGGCGGGGGCGGACCGTATGATTTCATGCGGACTGCAGTATTGCCGACACTCGGATTCCGGAAGTTTGATGATAAGAAGTATGAAAAGAATGGCAGGGGATCTGAAGAAAGCCGCAAGGCTTACTATGAAGAGCTTTATGCGATTCTGGATATGCTGTATAACAATGCATGCATCTTTGCGTGGGTCCCGTTTAATGAAGGCTGGGGACAGTTTGACAGTGTAGAGGTGACGGATGCGATCCGACAGTATGACACAACCCGTCTGATTGATTCAGCCAGCGGCTGGTATGACCGCGGGGCAGGAGATTTTAACAGCCGTCACTGCTATTTCCATGGCTTCCATGTGCCAAGAGCAGATGGACGCATTCTGCTGTTAAGTGAGTTCGGTGGGTTTACTTATGCCGAGAGCAGTCACAATGAAGCAAAGAAGCTGTATGGTTATAAGCAGTTTACAGATAAGGCTAAATGGAATGCGGCAGTGCTGGAACGCTTTGAAGCAGATGTGCTGCGCAATATTCCGAAAGGACTCAGCGGTTCTGTTTATACACAGCTGGCTGATGTGGAAGATGAGTGCAATGGTCTTTTAAGTGCAGACCGGCGCGTGACAAAGATTGATGTGCGGCGCCTCAAGCGTTTGAATGAGCGCTGCTACAGGAGTATGAAGAAGAATGGTAGATGAAATCGTAATTGCCGAAGCATTGAATCATGAAATCCGGATTCATGCGGCGGTATCAACGGCGATGGTTGAGGCGGCACGCAAAGCGCATGACAGTGCTGCAACCTGTACGGCTGCCTTGGGCAGAACCCTGACGGTCACAGCTCTGCTGGCAAGTGACCTTAAGCGGCCGGAGGAACATGTTCGGGTTCGCATTAATGGCGGCGGTCCGATTGGGACAATCCTGACGGAAGGAGACGGCGCTGGGAATGTTCGCGGCACTGCGGATCATATGAATCTCTATGCCTCCCGTGCGGATGGCCATCTCGATGTTGGAAAAGTTGTTGGCAATCAAGGTACTCTGCAAGTCGCAATTGATATGGGACTGAAAGAGCCATTTACAGGAACAGTACTATTGCGAAGCGGTGAGATCGGAGAGGATTTCGCGGCTTATTTTCTGGAAAGCCAGCAGACCGGAAGCGTTGTTTCGGTCGGCGTACTGGTTGATACCGATTCCAGTGTTCGGGCTGCAGGCGGGATGATCATCCAGCTGTTACCGGGCGCAAGTGAGGAAACAATCGACATCGTTGAGGCAGTGAGCCAGCAGATGAAGCCGATGAGTGAAACCGTGAATCAGGGCATCACACCGGAAGAACTGATCATGAGCCTGTTTCCGGATGCTGAGATTCTGGCGCATAAGCCGCTGCAGTGGCATTGCGACTGTTCCAAAGAACACTTTTCAGATGCGCTGGCATCGCTGCGGGAATCCGATCTTGAAGACATGATCCACGAGGATCATGGGGCAGAAATCATTTGTCATTACTGCCGCAGCAGATATACCTTTACGGAAGAAGAACTGATGCGGATACTGGAGAACAAGCGTCGTGCTGAGAATCGGAAACATTGAGCTGCGCAGCCCGATCATTGCCGCACCGTTTGCGGGCATTTCCGGTCCGGTTTACCGGCAGGCATGCAAGGATGCGGGCGTTGGACTTGCGGTCTCAGAGATGATCAGTGACAAAGCGCTTCATTATAAAAATGCGCGGACATTTGACATGTGCCGCATTTTTGATGGTGAACACCCAGTCAGCCTGCAGCTGTTTGGCGGAGATCCTGAGACGATGGCAGAGGCAGCAGAATATCTCAGCGATCATACGGCCTGTGACATGATTGATATCAATATGGGCTGTCCTGTCACAAAGGTCCTGCGGGCTCATGCGGGATCATATCTTTTATCGTATCCGGAACTTGCGGAAGCAATCGTTTCTTCTGTGGTAGCACATACAGATCGGCCAGTTACCGTCAAAATGCGGGCAGGCAGTGATCAGAATCATATCAACGCACCACAACTTGCCCGACGCTTTGAAAAACTTGGCGTTTCTGCCATCGCGATCCATGGGCGCACCCGATCCCAGCTGTACCGCGGAACATGCAATCTGGAGTATATCCGGATGGTAAAGGAGGCAGTTTCGATTCCGGTAATTGGAAACGGTGATATCAAAACGGCAGATGATGCGATACGCATGCTGGAAGTAACAGGTGTGGATGGCATCATGATAGGAAGAGGGCTTGTTGGCCGACCGTATCTTGTTAAGGAAATTGAAGCAAAACGAAAAGGCGAATCGTATACGCCGCCTTCTTATGAGGAACGAATCGATCTTTGCCTGAATTATGCGGATCAGTTATGTGCGTATTATGGGGAACATACCGGCATCCGGATGATGCGTGGATTATGTTCGTATTATCTTGATGGTATGCCATTTTCTGCAAAGACAAGGGCAATATGCGCGACTCTTGAAACAAGCGAAGAATTACATGCGGCCATGGAACGATACCGTGACCTGCTGAAAGAAGAACAGACAAAATAAA
>JAFWJY010000017.1 GCA_017514525.1 Solobacterium sp.
TACAAATCGTGGTTTACTGGCATTTGGCGAGATCAAGATGTCAGCGGAGGACGCCGCTAAAATTCAGGCAGAAGCGAGATCCAAGATGGAAGAAAAACTGGATGATGAAACAATCCTGGAAACCGCCGACCGCTTTGCGATACTTACAGTTTGGGAATTGTACTCTCCGATCATTAAAGGCGTTGCCAAGGACTATTCGCTGGAAGTCGAATTCCGATAAGCAAAATCTTGAGAGTTGACACTAGCGAGCAGTTAGAAAATTATTAGCCAAGAACTAAAAAAACAGATGTCATCTTCTGATAAGCAGAAGGGCATCTGTTTTACGTATTACATTAAGCAGTTAACAGTTTCTGGAGCACCGCGGTGATTTCTTCCAGGGAGACTTCCTGAACATCACCGGTTGCGCGTGTCTTGAGTTCCACTTTGCCATCCTTGACGCCACGGCCAACCGTAACACGATAAGGGATGCCAATGAGGTCCATATCCTTGAATTTAACGCCAGGGCGTTCATCACGGTCATCCAGCAGCACTTCAATTCCCTGTTTGCGCAATGCATCATAGAGATCATCGGCTGCCTTGACCTGCTGTTCATCCTTTGCGGAAATTAGGACAATCGCCACTTTATATGGCGCAATATTGACCGGCCAGTTCAGACCATTTTCATCACTGCGCTGTTCTGCCAGGGCTGCCATACAGCGGCCAGGGCCGATGCCATAGCTTCCCATCCAGACATACTGGAGCTGGTTGTTGGCATCAAGATACTGAAGATCGAGCGCCTTGGAATACTTCGTGCCAAGCTTGAAGGTATTTCCAACTTCAATGCCATGGGCGAAGTGCACTTTTCCACCACAGTTCGGGCAGATGTCACCTTCAACGATGTTGCGTACATCACCGACATGATCTGCCTTGAAATCTGCCTGGTTGACGCCGGTGTAGTGATAGCCGGTCTTATTGGCACCGACAACGAAGTCGCTCATATAGGAGACTTCCTTGTCCATGACCAGAGTGCATTTAATCCCGATCGGGCCGGCAAAGCCGATATCCGCACCGGTTGCCGCAATCACCATTTCCGGTTCTGCCAGTTCTACTTCATTGGCGTTCAGCAGCTTGCGCAGCTTTGTTTCATTGACATCGCGATCACCGCGTACCATGACTGCGACCGCATTGCCGTCAACGTTATAGATCAGTGTCTTTACAAACTTTTCAGCCGGTTTGTTGAGGAAGTTTACAACTTCTTCAATCGTACGGCTTTCCGGCGTTTCTACGAGCGTCAGTGTCTCAGTGCCTTTGACTTCAGCTGGCTCAACCGCAATGGCAGGGCTGACTTCGATATTGGACGCAAAGTCACAGCTGTCGCAGAGAACAAGAATATCTTCACCAAGCGGTGTTACTGCCTGGAATTCTTCGGACAGCAGTCCGCCCATCACGCCGGTATCAGCACGTACGATCTTGTAATCAAGACCCAGGCGATCCATGACATTTTTATAAGCCTGGAACTGTTTTGCGTATGCTTCATCGAGACCGGCTTCGTCTTTATCAAACGTATAGGCATCCTTCATATGGAATTCCCGGACACGGATAAGACCATAACGAGGTCTTGGTTCATCACGGAATTTATCCGCAATCTGATACAGAGAGAAGGGCATATCCTTATAGGAACGGATCTTCATTTTTGCGGCAATCGCAAACAGCTCTTCATGCGTAGGACCTAATACATACGGCTGATTCTTCCGGTCATTCAGCGAAAACATGGAATTGCCGAATCCGGCTCTTCGTCCGGATGATACATAGATGTCTTCCGGGATCAGGGAAGGCATCAGCAGTTCCTGACAGCCAGTGGCATCCATTTCTTCCCGGATGATGGCTTCAATGTTCTGCATGACCTTGAATCCCAGCGGCAGCATCATATAGACACCGGCTGAATTTTTCTTGATAAACCCTGCACGGACCAGAAGGTTTCCGGAGATGGAATCTTCATCTTTTACATCTTCACGCAGAGTATAAAAGAAACTGTTCTTTAACTTCATACGTCACCTCGCAAATACCCGCCAATTATAGCATGTTCCGACATTTACAAACGGTATTTCCGCGCTATAATAAAACAAATATTTTAGGGAGGGTAACTATGGCGAAGTACTACAGTGAACCGTCACATACATTCAGCGAATACCTTCTGGTGCCGGGATTAACCGGGGAAAAGAACATTCCTGCAAATGTATCACTTAAAACACCGCTGACGAAATTCAAAAAGGGACAGAAGCCTGCGATCTCACTTAACATTCCAATGGTAAGCGCAGTCATGCAGAGTGTATCCGGAGACGAACTCGGAATTGCTCTGGCAAAAGAAGGTGGCATGTCTTTTATTTTTGGCGCTCAGAGTATTGAATCCCAGGCAGCGATGGTTGCCCGTGTCAAGAATTACAAAGCCGGTTATGTTGTTTCGGATTCCAATGTCACACCGGATACCACAATCGGTGAAATGCTGCAGAAACTGGAAGAGACCGGTCACAGTACCATGGCTGTTACCGATGACGGTACCTCCAACGGCAAGCTGCTCGGTATGATCACCAGCCGTGACTATCGTATTGGTCACGTCAGTATGAAGGATAAAGTCAGAAAATATATGACGGATCGTTCCAAGCTGGTTGTCGGCAAGGAGACTGATGATCTGTCCGTCTGCAACGACATCATCTGGACGCATAAGCTGAATCAGCTGCCGATCGTTGATGATGAAGATCATCTGTTATATCTCGTCTTCCGGAAAGACTATGATTCCCATAAGGAACACCCGCTCGAGATCCTGGACAAGGAAAAGCGCTTTATGGTTGGTGCTGGCATCAACACCCGTGACTATGAAGAGCGCATTCCGGCGCTTGTCAATGCCGGCGTTGACTGTCTGGTCATTGACAGCTCCGATGGCTATTCGATCTGGCAGGCCAATGTCATCAAATGGGTGCGCAAGAAGTATGGCGAAAAGGTAAAAATCGGTGCCGGCAATGTCGTTGATGAGGATGGATTCAATTACCTTGTCAAAGCTGGTGCAGACTTCGTCAAAATCGGTATCGGCGGTGGAAGCATCTGCATTACCCGTGAGACAAAGGGGATTGGCCGCGGTCAGGCAACAGCAGTAATTGAAGTTGCCAAGGCAAGAGATGCGTATTACAAGAAGACCGGCATCTATGTGCCGATCTGCTCAGACGGCGGTATCGTCTATGACTATCACATCACACTTGCGCTGGCCATGGGCGCTGACTTTGTCATGCTGGGAAGATACTTTGCCCGCTTTGAAGAAGCACCGGGTGAAAAGCTCATGATCAACGGTACGTATGTCAAAGAGTACTGGGGCGAAGGCTCCAACCGCGCCCGCAACTGGCAGCGCTATGATCTTGGCGGAAACAAGAAGCTGACCTTTGAAGAAGGCGTTGACTCCTATGTGCCGTATGCCGGTTTCCTGAAAGACAACGTGGCGATGACAACCGCTAAGATCCGTTCCACGATGTGCAACTGCGGTGCCAATACGATTGCGGAACTGCAGAAAAAGGCAAGACTGACACTTGTCAGTGCGACTTCCATTGTGGAAGGCGGTGCACATGACGTCATCGTCAAAAACAAGGACAACACGCACTAACGATTAGAATCGAGGTATTAAAAATGAGTAAACAACAGAACGAAACAAACTGGCAGATCTGGAAGGCGTCCACCATTGTACTGGCCGCCATCCTCCTTCTGATCTGCTGCATCTCCGTATTCAGCGGCAAGGGTGCCAAACCGGCTGCGGAACCTACTCCGGAAACACCTGCTGAACCAACGGCAGAAGTGGTACGGGACAGCTCAATCCTGGCTTCCTGGGCAGATGATTCCAAGGCAAAAGAAGAACTGGTTGCCTTTGTGGAAGCAGCAGTCGATGAAACCAGTGCCGGCTTTATTCCGGTCGATCGACGGATTGCAGTATTTGATCTTGATGGAACATTATTCTGTGAGACAGATCCGGTCTACTTTGACTACTGTCTGTTGCGGCATCGCGTTCTCGAAGATCCCGATTACGTTGACCGGGCAACCGACTTTGAAAAGGAAACCGTGGAAAAGATCAATACGATGATCGAAACGGGCAAATCTGCAGAAGGTCTTGAAGTAGACCATGGCAAATGCATCGCCTCTGCCTTTGCGGGTATGACCGTCGATGAATTCCATCAGTATGTACTGGACTTCCGCAATCAGCCGGCACCTGGCTATAACAATATGCTGAGAGGTGAGGCGTTCTATATTCCGATGAAGGAAGTTGTACGGTATCTCGAAGCCAATGACTTTACGGTTTATGTAGTCAGCGGTACCGACCGTCTTATCGTTCGCGGCATCTGCGATGGTACGCTGGGACTTCCGATGGGACAGATCATCGGTTCCGATGAGACGATTGTCGCAAGCACTGATACCGAAGCAGATGGCCTGAACTACCAGTTCAAGGAAGGCGATGATCTGATTCTTGGCGGCGACTTCATCGTTAAGAACCTCAAAATGAACAAGGTTAAAGTCATTGCGCAGGAGATCGGCGTACAGCCGGTACTGTCCTTTGGCAACAGCAGCGGCGATTCCAGCATGGATGAATATACCATTCTGAATAACCCGTATCCGGCAAAGGCATTCATGCTGTGCTGTGATGATACCGTGCGTGAAAATGGAAATGAAGAGAAGGCAGCCAAGATGAAAACAATGTGTGAAGAAAACGGCTGGGTTCCGGTTTCCATGAAGAACGACTGGAAAACAATCTACGGGGATGATGTAACCCGCAAGACAAATTAATCTCAAACTGTTCATTGAACGGCATTGGGGCGAATGCTAAAATGTTGGTAACAAATAAGGAGAATACTATTCAATGATGAAACTGGTTTTGATTCGACATGGTGAGAGCGAATGGAACAAGCTCAACCTGTTCACAGGCTGGACGGATGTAGACCTCAGCGAAAAGGGTCATGAAGAAGCTAAGGCAGCAGGCAGACTGCTGAAGGCAGAAGGTTATGACTTCGATATCGCTTATACTTCCATCCTGAAGCGTGCGATTCATACTCTCAATCATGTACTGGATGAGATGGACCGTGTATGGCTGCCGGTTGTGAAGTCCTACAAGCTCAATGAACGTCATTATGGCGCTCTGCAGGGACTGAACAAGGCAGAAACTGCTGAAAAGTATGGTGACGAGCAGGTTAAGATCTGGAGACGTTCCTATGATGTAAAACCGCCGGCACTGGAACCGACAGACGAGCGTGCACCGCAGAATCAGGAAATGTTCCGCGGCATTGACCCGGCTGAACTTCCGCTGAATGAATCCCTTGAAACAACGGTTGCTCGTGTTGTTCCGTATTTCGAAGAAGTGATCAAGGCTGATATGAAGGCCGGCAAGCGTGTACTTATCGCTGCTCATGGCAACTCTCTGAGAGCGCTTGTGAAGTACTTTGACAACTTGTCCAACGATGAGATCATCGGCGTCAACATTCCGACCGGTTCTCCGTTGGTTTATGAATTTGATGACAACTTCAACGTTGTGAATCATTACTATCTTGGTATGAGCGAAGACGAGCTCAAGGCAAAGATGGATGCAGTTGCTAAGCAGGGCGCTGCGAAGAAGTAATTGAATCAGTTTACCCGGATTGTTCAGGCAGTTCGGGTTTTTGTTTGAATTCGCAAACAATCCTGTAAAAACAAGTTATAATTTTTCATAGAGGTACGCACGCCATGAAAAGTTGGAAGCACGCTTTATTGATCATTTCTCTTCTGCTGTTTTCCGCATGTGGTTCTGGAGGCGGCAATACGATCCAGATTGGTTCTGCCAGACCTTCGACCAACTATTATTCCATTGCCGAGACAATTGCAGAAATCGGTGCCAACAAGAATCCGAATGTGACATTTGAGGTGGCAGAATCATCCGGTTCGGAAGAAAACATTCGCAACGTGTCTTCCGGCAGGATCCAGTTCGGCATTGCACAGGCGGATGTACTGTATGATGCAGTGAATGCCGAAGGACTGTTTGAAGATGAGCCGAAGATGAATCATCTGCGTGCGGTTGCAGGCCTATACCCGGAAGCAATCCAGATCATTACCCGCAAGGACCGGGAGATGTATACCGTGCCAGGGCTCTGGGGAGCGACGATCGGTGTAGGAGACAGCCATTCCGGTACGGAACAGAATGCGTTCTTTATCTTGAGAGCTGCCAATCTGAATGAGAATCTGGTCACAACTCAGAATCTTTCGGTCAGTGATGCTTGCCAGGCACTCAAAGACGGTGCGATCGATGCCTTCTTCTATACAAGTGGCGCTCCATCCGCTTTGATCGAAGAATTGGCTAATGAAATTGAAATCAGCCTGATTCCGATCGATGGCGAATTATTGAACGTATTGCTGGAAGAACATCCGTATTTTGAGGAATATGTCATCCCTTCCGGCACCTATGTCGGTCAGAATGAAGATATCCAAACAATATCCATCGAGTCGGTTCTGATCACGTCAGATCAGGAGTCCGATGAAACCGTTCAGCAGTTTACCGAAGATCTGTTTGCCAACCGGAAACAGATCGAAGATTCGATCAAACTGCAGTTTACCTTTGATGAACCAACGGCAGTCAATCATATCCCAGTGCCATTCCATAATGGTGCAAAAGCTTATTACCAGTCCAAGGGAATCGACGTCCAGTAAAAAAAGTTTGTTTCTGCGTGGATTCATTCGGCTTTCATCGTAAAGAACTATGAAGAACGAAAGTTCTTCGCATAGAGTTGAATCACTATTTCGTTTATACTTAAGACAGGAGGTAAGTATAATGTCTACAAAATTAGATGCATTAAAGGAAATGAGCAGAGAGGAACGCGTTGATTACTTCAAGAAGAACAAGTCTGATCTTCTGGGTGGTGTTCTGAGCGCAGTAAACGGCGGAACCGCGAAGTCTGCAGGAAAAGAAAACCCGAATTCTGAGGAATGCCCGTACAACGGAAACTGGGTTTCTTCCTTCGGCTATGTCTGCGACGGCCAGAGAATCTGCTAATCACATAATTTCGTTCGTAAATCAGTGGAAGAGGGTCTGACTCTCTTCCTTTTTGTTTGCCTGCTCTCAAATGCACGGATTAACGGTACAATAACACTATGTCCAACTATGATGATCAGATGATCCAGAAGTTCCTTCCGATTCTATTGGAAGAGAATCATATTGCAGTCAAGCTGCCTGAGAGCAGCTCATTTTCCTATGCATCTGAAGTTGCGAACGATATCCAGGCAGGTCTTTTGAAACGGCTGACTACTGTCGTAACACCAGCAATCTCAGAGCTGTTTCTCGAGTATCTTAACGACATTGATCAGCTGGATCTGTATTTGGAAGATCCAGATACTGCAGAGCTTTCCAAAGAGCGATCTGAATTTCTGCAATCCATTACCAGTGAGCAGTGTGCTGTTCTACAGGAACAGCTGCCGGTATTGATGGATCGGATATCGGACACCGCAGCGTTCTATCAACAGTTTCTCGTCGAGTTTCATGAGCGAATGGAACAAGCACTGTCAGAGATTTCATCGGTGCTGCTGAAGGACACACCAATTCATCAGATCACGCATCTTCGCATTGACAGCGGTGACTCGCATCAGTGCGGACGCACAACGATGGTCGTGGAAATGGATGCAGGTTTTATTGTCTATAAGCCGCATGATGTACAAATCGACCAGAAGTCCTATGAACTCATTGAAGCACTCTTTTCCGATGTGATGAAAGCACCAAAGGTCGTTGTCGGAGAAGGATTTGGATTCTGCGAATACATTGAAAATCAACCATCCGGTACACCGGATGGTGTAACACAATACATTCATAACCTTGGGGGAATGAGTGCAGTGGTATTGATGCTGGGAAGTGATGACTTGCATCATAACAATATTCTTGCAAGCGATGATAAACCCGTGATCATTGATTATGAACTAATGATCACTCCTGGCAAAGGCTTCCGGCAGAACAGTATTGCCTACGAGCTGTCTCATTCACTGTTATTCAGCTCCTTAATGCCATCGCGGCGCGGTCACATTGAAATGAGTGTATTGTTTGCGGTGGATGAAGATAATCGCAGTGCTCCTGTTATAAATGGAGTAAAAAAATGCATTCTCGATGATAAAGATGTGTTTCTGGAAGGCTTCCGTCAGATTTACCGCCGCTGTATGAATCATCGGGACGAATTGCTGGCATGGGCTGAATCACTGCAGGGGGTTTCAGTTCGGCATATCTATCGCGGCACAAGAGTGTATCATGAATTGCGCCAGCGGATGCTGGAGCCAAACTGGCTGAGGGATCCCTGCCTGGAAGAAACCCTTTATAAACACTTATCACAAGGGCTGCTCCAAAGCGGTGCGTCCAATGTACAGGCCGCTACCAAAGCGGAAACCACAGCCATCCTGAGAGGGGATATTCCGTATTTCTATCTGAGGGCTGATGGCTATGATCTATCTGCAGAAGGAAGAATTGTCTATCCGTACTTTTTTCCGGAAACCTGCATTGAACACCTTTACTCCCGCATCCAGTATTTAAGCGAGACGGATCTTTCCTTTGAAGAGGCATTGATCGAGAAGGCACTGACGCATGTCATACGCCGGTATTATGGCCCGCAGCAGCCGTCTGTTCCAGTCACAGAGCGAAAGACCTGTTCCAATGAACGAATACTGAAGGAAGCAGAGCGTATCTTTTCGCAATTGGTTCAGGAAGCGGTTGTGACACCGTCAGGCAATCTCTGCTGGTTTGGACCGGACTACTATGTTGAAAATGGCATGGAGTTATTGGATAACGGTTTGATTCGAGGTACTGCAGGCCTTGCGGTATTCTTTGCGGCAATGACTTGCATGTCAAGGAATCCACACTTGAAAGACCAGGCACTCCAACTGATTTCTTCCATAACTGCCAGGCTTAGGCGGCAGATCGATTCATTGAATCAGCTGGAAGTCATCTATCCTAATACCGAGAATCTGTCCTACTCCAATGGACTGGCCGGTAAGCTGCTGGCCTGTCATCTGATTGGCATGTATCTGAACGATGCCTCCTATCAGACCATTTGTGCGTCTATCTTTGAAGTGATGAAGAAGTGTGATCTTACATATGCGGATGCGGATGTGTTCAAAGGACTGGCAGGGGTATTGCTGGTATTATGCAGATACGATGAACTATATCAGATGGATGGAGTTCCTGTTTTCTGCAATGCCATCGCAGATCGGCTGCTGGAGCTGGCATCATTAGACTATCAAGGACAGAAACTCTGGAAGACGTTATCGAATCCGTATCCGATCTCTGGTGCAGGCCATGGTCAGTCCGGCATTGGTGCTGCGTTGTATACAGCGGGTAAACGATTGGATCGGAAGGATCTGTTGGAAAGGGCAAAACGTTGTTTTGCGTTTGAATCAGCTATCTATTCGCCTAAGATCAAAGGCTGGCCAGATCTAAGACGTTCTTCATCTTCCAAAGAGTATCTGACCGGTTACTGTTCTGGAGCTCCTGGCATAGGCATGCAGGCAAATCGCATTTGCTATGAAGGGTCTAAACGGATCGTTCATCTGGCACTGGAAAGCGTAAAGAAGGAACCGCTGCAGTATAAGGACTTTCTGTGCTGCGGCAATTGCGCAGCGATCGACTTTCTGCTGCAGGCTGGTGAAGAAACAGAAGCACGCTCCCGCATGGCCTATGTGCTGGATCGGGCAGGACAGAATGGGCACTACAACTGTATGACCCCAGCGGTGACGGATATCTTTTCTCCGAGTTTATTCTATGGAGTGGCAGGGATCGGCTATGAGCTGCTGCGGTTAATTGATCCAGATACGATTCAAAGCATTTATTTATAATATCCTGCGGATTCTGACGGTGTGTGGAACACGAGCGTTAAATCCGCATTTCTTTTGGTTATAATGAAATTAACCGAAGGAGAAACTGATCATGTCCTATATTCAAACCGTACCGGTCTCTGTACGTCTTTATCGTTCCACTGCAGAGATCATTCGTCGTGGTTCAATCGAATTAGAAGCAGGAAAAACAACGCTTGCGATTCTTGGGCTAACTCCAAGCGCAAACACGGAAACGTTGCGGCTGTTTACAGATAATGGTCTGCAACTGTTAAGCCTGCGCATAGAAGAAAAAGAAACCTTCAGTGAGGGTGTGTTGAAACTAGTGAAACAGATCAACGCGCTCAAGCAGCAGAATGAAGTACGTGAGATTCAGAAGAAGCTTTGGGAAGCCAATGGAGACTTTACCGGCCGCAGTTCGCTTTCTGCCACAGAAGTCACAGACTATATCAATAGACTCCCAGCTGAACTGACCAAGCTGTATGAAGAAACCGTTGCCTGTACCGAACA
>JAFWJY010000202.1 GCA_017514525.1 Solobacterium sp.
AAGGATTGGTGACCACTGACACCCCGGAAGATATTGATGGTGATGTGCAGGACGCTGAATCCTTCTACAAAAAAGAAAGACCTTCCGAACAGTTCGTATGAGCTGAATCTGAGAGGTCTATTTTTTGGTTATGTGATACTCCACAAACACCGAACCTTTATAGGTCCAAAGGGTTCGAGTACCCGCATTAAAGTGGAGCCGAAGAGACTCGAACTCTCTACCTCATCGCTGCCAGCGATGCGCTCTCCCAGGTGAGCTACGACCCCATGTGTCATTATTGTACATGGTTTTAAGACGTTTTTGAAGATATTACATGCGGTTGAGATGTAAAATGAAACCAATAGTTTTTACAGCAGCCAGGCATTCCCTGAATGATATGGAAAGATAACAAACCGCAGAATCTTTCGGAAAGAGGATTGAAATGAAAATCAGTGAAATCTTAAAAAGTAATCAGGTCACACTTTCATTTGAAGTATTCCCGCCTAAAAAGGCTGAGACGTTTGAAGCAGTTCGCAGTGCTGCCAAGGAAATCTCAGAACTCCAACCGTCATTTATAAGCGTTACTTATGGAGCAGGCGGATCAACGGCAGGTTATACTGCTGAGCTTGCGACTGAAATACAAAATCAGAACCATGTTACTGTGCTGCCGCATCTGACCTGTGTCGGATGTTCAAAGGAACAGGTGGATGCCATGATTCAGAACTATCAGGAAAACGACATTCACAACATCATGGTATTACGAGGCGATCAGCCGACAAGCGGCCCCATCCATACTGACTTTGCGCATGCCAATGATCTGATTGCCTATATCAAGGAGCGCAGTGATCTGTGCATTGGCGGTGCCTGCTACCCGGAAGGCCATGTGGAAAGCTACAACAAGAAAGAGGATCTGAAATATCTGAAGGAAAAAGTTGAAGCCGGCTGTGATTTTCTGACAACGCAGATGTTTTTCGATAACAATATTTTTTACAACTTCCTGTATCGTGCCAGAGAAGCAGGAATTACGGTACCGATTCTTGCCGGCATTATGCCCATCACAAACGCAAAACAGCTTGGACGCAGTGTTGCCCTAAGCGGTACGAATGTACCGGAACGCTTTAAGGCAATCGTAGATTGTTTTAAAGACAATCCCGAGGCAATGAAACAGGCTGGCATTGTGTATGCGGCGGATCAGATCATTGATCTGATTGCCAACGGCGTGACGCATATACATGTATATTCCATGAATAAACCGGATGTTGCGCAGGGCATTCTGATGAACCTGTCGGAGATTCTGAAGTGAATATTTCACGGTCTGAGATCAAACGCTATCTCGGTATGTCGCAAGTGAAGCAGGAAGATGTGGAGCCGCTGATCGAGGAATGTCTTGAGGTTATTACTGCGGCATGTTCACCGCGTTATCTGGTTCGGGATTTCGCGCTTGAATGGGAGAACGGATTCCCGGTGATTGACGGAGA
The DNA here is from genome assembly GCA_017514525.1 of Solobacterium sp. Classification (GTDB taxonomy): domain Bacteria; phylum Bacillota_I; class Bacilli_A; order Erysipelotrichales; family Erysipelotrichaceae; genus Bulleidia. Next base: position 1,458 of record JAFWJY010000202.1, read on the forward strand.
GCTGGTGGTTTCCAGTCATCTGGCAAAGAATCTGCAGGGATGTACCTCAGTCGTCTTTTTTGTGGCAACACTTGGCGCGGAAGTAGATCGCAGGATTCGGCGTGCACAGGCAGTATCCATGGCCCGGGCTGCAGTATTGCAGGCGTGTGCAGCCGCTGTTACGGAGGCATTCTGTGATGAAATCAATCAGACGATTCGGGATGACGCAAAGAAGGAAGGACTGATCTGCCATCCGCGCTATTCTCCCGGGTTTGGAGATCTTACGCTGGACTATCAGAAAACGGTTTTCCGGAAACTGAATCCGGAACGAATCGGTGTGACATTGAATGACAGTCTGCTGATGTCTCCTTCGAAATCCGTTACCGCATTAATCGGGAGAAAACCGATGCAGGAAGGAACAAGCGAATGAACACAATTCGAGAACGTATAGGAAATGAGTGGGTCTTCTTCGATGGAGGAACAGGATCCATTCTGCAGAAAATGGGACTGAAAGGCGGAGAACTGCCGGAGCGCTGGAATCTGACGCATCCTGCTGAAATCAAGCAGTTATACCGTGGTTATCTGGAAGCTGGAGTCAATGTGTTTAATGCGAATACCTTTGGCGCTAACCGGCTTCATTATCCGGATGAGGTGGAAGAAATCATTACTGCGGGCATTGAACTGGCGAAGCAGGCACGCCTTGAGGCCGGAAGAGAAGATGCCTGTATCGCACTTGATATCGGACCAAGCGGAAAACTGCTGGAGCCGCTGGGAGATCTTTCGTTTGCGGACGCAGTAGAGCTGTTTGCGGAAGAAGTACGGGCAGGCGTAAAGGCCGGCGCTGATGTGATCCTCATTGAAACGATGAGTGACAGCTATGAGGCTAAAGCGGCAGTGCTTGCCGCAAAAGAAAACAGTGATCTTCCGGTATTTATCACGATGACATTTGATGCGGAAGGAAAACTTCTGACAGGGGGAACGGTGGAATCCATTGTTCCAATGCTTGAAGGACTGCGCGTGGATGCGCTTGGCATGAACTGTTCTCTTGGACCGCGTGAGATGATTCCGATTATCCGGCGATTTACACAGTGCGCAAGTCTTCCGATTATCGTCAATCCAAATGCAGGTCTGCCCGAGACACGGCATGGGCAGACAATTTACCCGGTGGACTCAGACGAGTTTGCGGAAATCATGAGTGAGATCGCAGATCTTGGCGTGCAGGGACTTGGCGGGTGCTGCGGGACAACACCGGATCATATTCGGAAGCTGATCAGTGCGGTTTCAAAGAAACCCTTCAAACCAAACAGCCGCAAACACCGGACAGTGATCTCGTCGTATTCCAACGCGGTTGAATTTGGACCTAAGCCTGTCATTATTGGTGAGCGGATTAATCCAACCGGGAAAAAGACATTCCAGGCAGCGCTGCGAAACAATGATATTGACTACATTATCGCGCAGGGGTTTCAGCAGGAAGATGCCGGCGCGCATGTGCTTGATGTCAATGTCGGATTACCGGATATCGATGAACCAACCATGCTGGAAACCGTTGTACAGAAGCTGCAGGGTGTTACCGCTTTGCCGCTGCAGTTAGACTCTTCCAACGCAAAAGCACTGGAACAGGCTATGCGCGTCTATAACGGAAAGCCAATGATCAATTCGGTAAATGGAAAGCCAGAGACAATGGCGGCTGTTTTCCCGCTGGTTGCGAAATACGGCGGTGTGGTTGTCGGACTCTGTCTGGATGAGACAATTCCTTCCACCGCCCAGGAGCGGATTGAAGTCGCAAAGAAGATTCTTGCGACTGCCGAATCGTATGGCATTGATCGCAGTGACATTGTCATTGATGGTCTTGCGATGACAGTATCTGCGGACAGTTCATCCGGTGCGGTTACTTTGGAAACCATTCGCAGGTGTACGCAGGAATTGCAGGTCCATACGATTCTTGGCGTTTCCAATATTTCCTTTGGATTACCGCAGCGCAATCTTGTAAACGCGCATTTTCTTGCGATGGCAATGCAGAGCGGCCTATCCTGTGCCATCATGAATCCAAATAACGATCAGATGATGGCAGGGTATCGCGCCGCGAATGTACTGTTGGGATATGACCCGCAGTGTACTGCATTTGTAGATGCTTATGCTGGGACCGCTGAAGCCGCAGGCACAGCTGCCAATAAGACTTCTATAACTGATGCAGCTGGAGACCTGAGCCTTGCCCATTGCATTGAGCGGGGTCTTGCAGGACCAGCCGGTCAGGCTGCGCAGACACTGCTGACGAATGGGAAAGACCCGCTGGCGCTGATCAATGAAGAAATCATTCCGGCTTTGGATACGGTTGGAAAAGGATTTGAAGCGAAAACCATCTTCCTGCCGCAGCTGTTGATGAGCGCGGATGCGGCGAAAGCCGCGTTTGCGGTGATCAAAGAACAGCTGAGCGGGAAGGAACAGCAGAAAAAAGGAACCATGATTCTGGCAACGGTAAAAGGCGATATCCATGATATTGGAAAAAATATCGTAAAAGTCATGCTGGAAAACTATGGTTATGACGTATTGGATCTGGGGAAAGATGTTGATCCGCAGGTTATTGTGGACACCGCTGTGAAACATAATATTAAACTGGTGGGGCTTTCTGCTCTGATGACGACAACGGTTGTGGCAATGGAAGAGACAATCAAGCTTTTGCGGAAAACAAAACCTGACACCAGGATCGTTGTGGGCGGAGCGGTGCTTACGCCGGAATACGCTGAACGCATTGGCGCGGACGCCTATGCGAAGGACGCAATGGCGACAGTCCGCTATGCGGATCAGGTGTTTGCGGAACACAATGACTGAAAAAGTATGATATAAAAAAGGAAATGAAAGCTAAACGCGTTAAGGAAAACAAAGAAGATCTTCTGGATGAGGAGTTTTTGCGCAGTTATTTCAATCTGCTGCAGTTTGTTTTTGACGATAAGGAAAACCTTTCGAGCCGTGATATTGAAACCATCGTAATTCCGCGACTGCTGGCTCTGAAGACGGTTGTAAAACAGTTTGAGGCAACCAATCCGGATCTCGCGAATGAACTGGATGGCACTTCTGAAGAATTGCTGTCGATTCTGTCCGACGAGGAAGAACTGAAAAACCTTGCGGAAGAACTGTTTGAGACAGATCATCCGGAATCTTCACGGTTTTCCTGATCGAATCAGAATAAAAGGAGAAAAACTATGTCAGACAATCAGAATCGCTACATCCCGTTTGAAGAACGGACAGGCAACGAATCCATTGTGTATTTCACACGCGATCTATCCCCGGAAGGTCTGAAGAAGATCTACCGGAAGGTGAGCGCAAATCTGACCGGTAAAATCGCAGTCAAGCTGCATACCGGAGAACAGTATGGGCCGAATATTATCCCTCCATCATGGGTGAAGGAATTCCTCGGCAGTGAGATTCCCGATGCGACAATCGTTGAGACAAACACCTATTATGACGGCGACCGCTATACAACCGAACAGCATCGCAAGACGTTGGAAATCAACGGATGGACCTTCTGCCCTGTAGATATCATGGATGAAGAAGGAACGGAAATGCTGCCGGTGAAAGGCGGAAAATGGTTTACGGAGATGTCCGTCGGTGACCATATGAAGCGGTATGATTCCCTGCTAGCCCTGACGCATTTCAAAGGGCATACGATGGGCGGCTTCGGTGGCTCCAACAAGAACATCGGCATTGGCTGTGCGGATGGACGCATTGGCAAGAAGATGATTCATACGGCAGAGGGATCCAATGATATGTGGAGTATTGCGGAAGAGGAACTGATGGAGCGCATCAGTGAATCCACCAAGGCAACGATTGATCATTTTGGGACAAAGGTCAGCTACATCAACGTCATGCGGAACATGTCCGTTTCCTGTGACTGTGAAGGCAGGGCGGCAGAACCGGTCGTAACACCGAATGTCGGCATTGTCGCAAGTCTGGATATCCTGGCAGCCGATCAGGCTTCCGTTGATATGATCTATGCGATGTGCGAAGCAGATCATAAAGCCATGGTAGAACGAATCGAAAGCCGTCATGGCCTCCGTCAGCTTTCTTACATGAAAGAACTTGGCATGGGGAATGATCGCTATCAGCTGATTGATATTGATCATGAGGATGCGGTTATCGATGCCGCTAAGGCGGTAGAAGGCGTAAAGCCGTTCAAACTGATCTGAACCCTGGAAAGCAGCGAAAGCTGTTTTTCTTTTTGCTGGGAGAATACAATAATATTCATGAACAGAACGGTTCTGAAACACGGAATCATCTTTTTGAACATGACCTTGTTTTTGTTATGTGCGATGATGCCGGTTCAGGCCAAAGAGATCGTTAACTGCTGGGATGAAACCAGGAAAGCGCATTATCTGCGCCGGAAGATTTCATCGGCAATTAACGTCTACGCCAAAGAAGGCACAACGCCGCGTGTAAAACATGAAACCGGAGTGCTGGCCGGGGTGGAATACGATGTTCTGCGTATTGATCCGGATAAGGATACTTTTTTACAGGTGGACTACAGTGAAACGCCAACCTATCTCAATGCCCTGGTGGATGAAAGTCTGCTTTCAAATGGG
>JAFWJY010000203.1 GCA_017514525.1 Solobacterium sp.
AGGTATACGCTGAAAATGAAGGGATCGGAACAGGAGAAAATACCATTGATGTAAATCAGGATGAAGAATCTGGATCTGACCTGGATAATGGAATCCAGATTGGGGAAACCGGGGATTCGGAAGGATCGAAAATCACTGTAATCATTAGTTTTGATTCTTCTGAATATGAAAATCAGACTGTATTTATTGCGCAGAACAGCGGTATTGATCTCTCGGGATACAGACCAGTTAAAAGCGGATATTATCTTGATCATTATGAACTGAATGGCATGGTGTATAACGGGGAGATACTGGCGCAGAACAGTACCATAACGGCTGTCTGGGAAAGGCCAATTTATATCTGGGATGAAGCAGAGGGAACATACACTGTCACTGGACAGGCTAATGGCTTATTTCCTTCAGAGGAAACAGTTACTGCAACTTATGAACAGCTGAAACCGTCTTGTGATGAAGAAGGATCGGGGCTTTACAAAGCGGTTTTCAGTAATCCGGTATTTGAAACGCAGACAAAGGAAGTTGTTCTGCCGATCAGTGGTCATAATTATGGCTTCAATGGATTTATTTGGAGCGGTAACGAAGAGACGGAATACAGGGCTGTTGCAGAATATGTCTGTGAACATGATGTGAACCATCGCCTGACTATTGATGCAGAAATCAGGAAGGAAGAAGGCGAGCCGACATGCGAAACATCTGATGAAACAATTTATACGGCTATCGTCAGTGATGCTGCCCGTGCTGACCATACAGAGCATTCTGAAACAAGGACCGTTACAATTCCTGCCTCAGGCCATAGTTATGCTGCCCCTGTTTATGAATGGACTGAGATTGAAGATGGATATTCTGTTACTGCTACGGCAATCTGTGAAGTGGATGGTCATGTTCTGACAGAGGCTGTTATACCGGGCTATGAGACGATAAAAGAAGCTACATACGATACCGAGGGAGTCAGGCTGTATACCGCTATTTTCCGTGATCCGCTGTTTGAGGAACAAACCATGGAAGGAAGAATTCCTGTCATTGCAGAAACGCCGATATCCGATTTCGATATAACAGTTACCGGAACAACTGTGATGATTACTGATTACAAAGGTGATGACACCACTGTGATAATTCCTTCTTCTGTTGATGGGAAAAAGGTTGTAGCCATCGGTCCGAATGTATTTCTTGATAACAAAGAACTAATCGAGATTGTTATACCAGAAGGTGTGAAGTCAATTGGTTACAATGCCTTCAGTGGTTGTACTAATCTGTCCAAAGTAATTATGCCGGCAAGTGTTGCAATTATAGAAGAAGGAGCATTTTCTGAGTGTTCTTCACTGAACAGTACAGGCCCGATTGGGAGTGGAAACGATTATGAATTCGGGTGGACTGCGGGAATACCTGCTCATGCTTTTGAAGGCTGCGCAGAATTAACAGAGGTCATTTTTCCTGCTGCTTTGAAAACTATTGGTGAACATGCTTTCAGCAGAACCAAACTAACAGCGGTTGTCATACCGAAAACGGTACAGAGCATAGGAGATTATGCGTTTTCAGATTGTGCACTTGAGAAAGTATCAATCCCGGCGAGTGTCACAAACTTAGGCGAGTTTGTTTTTGAATATGGATTATTTGAGTCTGCCGGACCGCTTGGCAGTGGCAGCGATTTCGAATTTGGCTGGACGACAGCAATCCCTGCATATGCTTTTGCCAACTGCTATTCTCTAACTAATGTTTCCCTGCCGGCAGGATTGAAAACGATCGGAGCCCTTGCATTTTCAGATTGTCAAAGTTTGGAGACTGTAGCAATCCCTGAAGGTGTTACGACAATAGGTGACCGTGCTTTCTGTACCTGCAGCAATCTTTCTCAGATATCACTGCCTGCAAGCGTAGCAACCTTTGGAGAAGGGGTGTTTAATGGCTGCAATGGTCTGGCGGATGATAGAGGCTATGTAATCCTTGGAAATATACTATGGTGGTACAAAGGCGATCTTGAGGAAGTTATTATACCGGACGGGGTAAAAAGGATTGGGTCTGGTTGTTTCTCGTATTTCAATAATGTTCATTCCATTACAATTCCGGAGACTGTAACAGTAATTGAAAAAAATGCGTTTAATTACTGCAACCAGCTGACAGATATTTACTACTATGGAACGCGTCAGAAATGGAACAGTATACAGGTGGGGGCAGGAAATGAAAAACTGGAAGAAGCTAATCTCCATATCAATGCTATTCCTTTTGAAACCGTACTCAACAGCGATGGAAAAACTTTGACTGTTAGTGAATATACTGGCAGTTCTTCCGTGGTTGCCATTCCTTCGTCCATTAACGGCAAGAAGGTAACAGCGATTGGAGATCATATTTTTTCCAATAATTCAAGCATCACGGACGTATGGCTTCCCAATGGCCTGACGACGATTGGAGACGGGGCATTCTTTGATTGTACAAGTCTGGAGCATATTACCATTCCTGCTAGTATTACCAAGGTTGGAGGAAGCGCCTTCTGGAACTGTGAATTATTGAAAACGGCCGGACCGATGGGATCCGGTGCAAATATTGAAATGGACTTCGGTACACAGGTGAAATCAATTTTTGCTGTTATGCAGGAAAACAGTTATGACACAGGTACCTTGTTCAGCAATCTTGAAGGGATTACAATTCCTGACGGAGTTACAGCAATTAATGATTTTGCCTTTGCTCATTGTGAGAAGCTCAGTTGGGTTGAATTCCGGTAGTGTAACCAGTATTGGTAAATTTGCTTTCATCGATACAAATATTACTGGAATACAACTCCCATCAAAATTGAGAAGAATCGGTGCATTGGCATTTGACGGTACAGGTATTACGGAAGTTGTACTGCCTGCATCATTAGCAAAAATTGATGAT
>JAFWJY010000204.1 GCA_017514525.1 Solobacterium sp.
TCGCGCACAGTTCAGGTGATTACGTCGTTGTCATGGATTGTGACCTGCAGGATCGGCCGGAAGGGATTGAAGAATTGTATCGTATCGCCAAACAGGGCAATGATGTGGTATTTGTCAGACGAAAGGAACGCAAGGACAGTGCTGCCACGAAGTTTCTGTCCGGGCTGTTTTATCGGGTTTACAACCTCCTTGCGGATGACGACTATGACCCGGATGTTGGAAACTTCTCCATTGCCAGCCGCAGGGCAATCAATTCGTTTCTTACCATGAATGAGACCAATCGTGGTTATATCATGTTTCTGAAATGGCTTGGATACCCAAGCACAACAATCGACATCACAGCGGAAGAGCGTGCTGCGGGAAAATCTTCTTACAGCTTCCGGAAAAAAGTGAAGTACGCGATGCAAGAGATTACCTCTCAGTCGAATAAGCCGTTATATCTTGCCATATATGTTGGCCTGATCTTTGCGGTATTGTCGTTTCTTGCGATTATCTACCTGGTGATTCGCCATTTTATAGACGGCAGTGTACCGGAAGGATGGATCAGTATGATGGCTTCCATCTATCTGGTTGGCGGGCTGTTAATGTCCACATTGGGCATACATGGTCTCTATATTGGCAATATCTATAACGAGGTCCGTAATCGTCCGCTGTATGTCATTGATGAGACAAGGAATCTGGAGTCCCAATGAAACAGATTGCGATTATCGGTGCTTCTTATCTGCAGCTTCCATTAATTGAAACCGCAAAACGCATGGGCCTTAAAACCCATGTCTTTGCATGGGCCGCACAAGATGTGGGAGAAAGCGCTGCAGATGTGTTCTATCCGATCTCGATTGTTGAAACGGACAAAATCTTAAAAACGTGTCAGGAAATCGGAATTGATGCGATCTGCAGTATTGGCTCCGACCTGGCAATGCGAACCGTAAACGAAGTTGCCGCAAAGATGGGGCTCCCGGCAAATTCATTGGAGGCTACACGCCGTTCCACTGATAAGCACCGGATGCGTCAGGCATTTGAACAGAATGGAGATCCCTCAGTAAAAAGCATTCTGGTTTCTTCTGTTTCGGATTTGGAGGGTGTTGCTCTGACTTATCCGATTATCGTAAAGCCGCTGGATCGTTCCGGCAGCAGGGGCATTACAAAGCTTATGGATCCTACTGGTCTTGAACAGGCAATCGAACATGCCAAAGAACAGGGTTTTGTGAAGCAGGCCCTGGTTGAAGAATTTGCGGAAGGAAAGGAATACAGTGTGGAGTGTCTCTCCGTGAATGGCAAACATACCATGCTGGCAATCACTGAAAAATTCACCACTGGTGCACCGGGGTTTATCGAAACCGGGCATCTGGAGCCTTCTGACTTATCTCCGGAACAGCAGAAAACAGTTGAACAGGTTGTGTTTCATGCGCTTGACAGTCTTCAGCTGACAACCGGTGCCAGTCATACCGAAATAAAGATTGATGCGGATGGGAGTATTCGTATCATTGAGATCGGTGGCCGCATGGGCGGTGACTTTATTGGCAGCGATTTAGTTCAGCTGACCACAGGAATTGATTTTGTAAAGGCTGTGATATCCTGTGCGCTGGGTGAAACACCAGACCTTTCCAAACAGGAATCTTATGGTGCGGCAGGCGTTCGTTTCATCTTTGGCCCCAGAGATGTCGAGGCGTTTGAACGAGTGCAGGCTGATCATCCGGAGTACCTGGTTCGCTGGGATATCCAGAACTCTTTAGAAGCCGTACATGACAGTTCTGACCGGCATGGCTACTTTCTGATGAAAGCAGATTGCAGGGAAGCACTGATGCCGTATCTGCCGGAGGTGGTCAAATGAACCAGCGTGTATCCAGTTATGCATTGCTACATATTCTGCTGGCAGTTTATTCTTTGACCAGTGTCTGCAGTAAACTTGCTGCCCAGGAAGAATTCCTAAGCCTGAAATTCTGCCTGTATTATGGTGGTATGATTCTGTTGCTGGGAGTGTATGCGATTGGCTGGCAGCAGGTTATCAAACATCTCCCCCTGACAGAAGCGTTTGCCAATAAGGCGGTTACGGTATTGTGGGGCTGTATTCGGGGCGTTGTGCTGTTTCATGAAACGATGAATGCATGGAAGATCATTGGTCTTGTACTGATCATTGGCGGAATTGTTTTGTATGCACATTCGGAAACAGGGGAGGAACACCATGAATAAAACGTTTGTTTATTCTCTGTTTGTATTGTTCGGGACATTTATCAGCGCAGTATCACAGGTGATGCTGAAAAAATCTGCA
>JAFWJY010000205.1 GCA_017514525.1 Solobacterium sp.
AAGTCTGGCTTGTTACAGCCGATGGCGCTGAAGTACTGGTGCCGGTTGGTGAAGTGATGAGCGGCGATCATATTCGCATCCGCACCGGCAGTATTGTTCCGCTGGACGGAATTGTTCTTTCCGGGGATGCGGCAGTCAATCAGTCTTCTCTCACTGGTGAGTCACTTCCGGTACAGAAATCAGAAGGGGCATATGTTTATGCCGGAACTGTTCTTGAAGAAGGGGATCTTCTGATTGAAGTGAAGAATGTGTCCGGTACCGGACGCTATGATCGCATCGTCCAGATGATTGAGGAATCACAGCGGCTTGAAAGTGAAAGTCAGGCCAAGGCTGCCATGCTGGCGGATAAACTGGTGCCGTACAGCTTGGGCGGTACGCTTCTGACCTATCTTCTGACGCGCAATGCGACACGTGCCATTGCGGTACTGATGGTGGACTACAGCTGCGCCCTGAAGCTCTGCATGCCGATTGCGGTCTTATCCGCAATGCGACAGGCCAGTGCGGCAGGAATCCGCGTTAAGGGCGGCAAGTTCCTGGATGCGGTCGCTTCGGCGGATACGATTGTCTTTGACAAAACAGGAACGCTAACTGCGAGTACACCGCGTGTGGCGGAAGTCATTCCATTTGTCGGAAATGATGAAACAGAAATGCTGCGTCTTGCGGCATGTCTGGAAGAGCACTTCCCGCATTCCATTGCCAATGCAGTGGTGGAGGAAGCAGCGCGGCGCGGAATTGAACATGAAGAAATGCACTCCAAGGTGGAATATGTAGTAGCACATGGAATCGTCAGTCATGTCAACCGCAGACGCGTGCTGATTGGCAGTGCACACTTTATCTTTGAGGATGAAAAGTGCTCTATCCCGGAAGGCGAAGAGGAAAAGTTTAATCAGATCGATGATGCGTATTCCCATCTGTATCTCTCCATCGGAAAGAAACTGGCGGCGGTTATCTGTATTGAAGATCCGGTTCGTCAGGAATCGGCCCGAGTCATTCAGCAGCTGAATGATCTGGGAATTGAAACTGTGATGATGACTGGAGATGGCGAAAAGACCGCGCGTTCGGTTGCGGATCATGTTGGCGTGTCCTGCTACCATTCGGAAGTGCTTCCGGAAGACAAAGCGGCGTTCGTAAAAGAACAGAAAGCAATGGGAAAGACAGTGCTGATGATAGGCGATGGCATTAACGACACACCGGCACTGGCGGATGCGGATGCCGCAATTGCCGTCAGCAACGGTGCCGCGATTGCACGGGAAATTGCAGATATTACCATCACCGAGGAAGATCTGCGGAAGCTGCTGGAATTACGTGATATTGCAGTGAAACTGCAGAAGCGTATTCTGTTCAACTACCGGTCTATTATCGGAATCAATTCCGCGCTGATTGCATTAGGAGTGCTGGGTATTCTCAGTCCTTCGGCAACAGCGTATCTCCATAACGGTTCCACGCTGGCATTAAGCCTTTACAGCATGAACGATCTTGCGTAAAAAAGGAGAACTCGTCCAATTTGAGACGGGTTCTTTTTAAGAGGTGAAGACAGGAGAACACTCCGAAAATGAGAAATCTGCCGGAATTAGTAAACCGGTTTGAAAAAGTGCTGGAAAAGTACTTCACATTTGGAATGGATACGGTATAATACAGGTTATAAGAGCCATTGAAAGCGCTGTCATAGCGTGATCAGGACTCTTGCCAGTAAGTCTTGCAGCTGGGTGAAACCGATTGGCTTCTGCGCTGGATGCGGAACAGTACGGGAGGCGGTCGCGGGTTCATCGACGCGGGGACTTCAGAATTCTTTCTAAATTCTAAATACAGAAAGGGGCAAAGAGAAAGACATGGCAACAGTATCACTTAGACACATCGTCAAGATTTATCCCAACAGCGGTGAAACGAAGAAACACAACACCAAAAACCTCAAGGTTACAGACGAAGGCGTTCTCGCCGTTCAGGACTTCAATCTGGAAATCGCCGATCAGGAATTTATCGTTCTGGTAGGTCCTTCCGGATGTGGTAAGTCCACAACTCTGCGAATGGTCGCAGGTCTCGAAGAAATCTCCAAGGGCGAACTTTACATTGACGACAGACTCGTAAATGACGTCGCTCCGAAAGACAGAGACATCGCAATGGTATTCCAGAACTACGCACTGTATCCGCACATGACAGTTCGTCAGAACATGGAATTCCCGCTGAAGCTCCGCAAGGTACCGAAGGATCAGATCGACAAGGCAGTGGATCAGGCTGCTGAAATGCTCGGCATCACTCCGTACCTCGACCGTAAGCCGAAGGCTCGCTCCGGTGGTCAGAGACAGCGTGTAGCGATTGGCCGTGCAATCGTTCGTGAACCGAAGGTTCTCCTCATGGATGAGCCGCTCTCCAACCTCGACGCAAAGCTCCGTAACCAGATGCGTGCTGAAATCATTAAGCTCCGTCAGAGAATTAAGACAACATTCATCTACGTTACACATGACCAGACAGAAGCTATGACACTTGGTGATCGTATCGTCATCATGAAAGACGGTGTCATTCAGCAGATTGGTACTCCTCAGGAAGTTTATGACAGCCCGATTAACATGTTCGTAGCTGGCTTCATCGGCGTTCCGCAGATGAACTTCTATGATGGCAAGCTGCTCAAGAACGCAGCTGGCAAGTACTGTGTACAGGTCGAAGGTGCTGTAATCGAGCTCAGTGCTGACAAGCAGAAGAACCTGGAAGCACATAAGGTTGCTGAACAGGATGTCACAGTCGGTGTTCGTCCGGAGCACATCTCTCTGAAGGAAGAACCTGGCAAGATGATCAAGGGAACAATTGACGTATCCGAACTTATGGGTTCGTCCGTACACCTGCACATCAATGCTTGCGGCAAAGATGGTGTCATCATCGTTCCGACACTGGATCTCAAGGGAAACAAGACATTCACAATGGGTTCCGAAATCAACTTCACATTCGGCGGCAGCGTCGCTCATGTGTTCGCAAAGGAAACCGGCAAGAATCTCGAGTTCTCCAACGACACAGTTCAGGAGTAATTAAACCGGTAATTCCTGAATCATTTCCGGAAACTAAACCATGTATGTTAACGCATGCATGGTTTTTCTATATTTATGGGAATCACCGGCAATCTGCGCGACTCAGCAGATGCTGAATTCCACATAAATAATTCATGAAAATGATTATATTCGTGGAGATACAAAGCAGATTCCAATATAATGAATACAGAGTAGAACCGGAAGGGAGATATTTCATAATATGAGTGTTAATCATCGTAAGGTAGCCGTAATTGGCTGTGGTATTGTAGGTGCGACTAGTGCGTTTGCAATCATGCAGAGCGGATTGTTTTCCGAAATGGTGCTTCTTGATGTAAATCAGGAAAAAGCCGAAGGGGAGGCAATGGATATCAGCCATGGAACTGCACTCACACATCCAATGCGTATTTACGCAGGCAGCTATGACGATCTTGCGGATGCGGCAGTGATCGTTGTTACTGCAGGTGCAGCACAAAAACCGGGTGAAACCCGTCTTGACCTGATTCATAAAAATGTTTCGATTTTCTCTGGAATTATGAAGGAAATCCGTCAGCGCAAACCGGAGGGAATCATGCTGGTAGTAGCGAACCCGGTTGATATTCTTACGTACTATGCCGCTAAGACAAGCGGGATGGGTGAAAGCCGTGTATTCGGATCCGGTACCGTTCTTGATACATCTCGTCTTCGTACCTTGCTTGGCTCCAAGCTTGATGTTGACAGCCGCAGTATTCATGCCTATATCGTTGGTGAACATGGCGACAGTGAAATTGTCTGCTGGTCCAATGCGAATGTTTCCGGTGTACCTCTGCCTGACTTCTTCGCGCTGCGCGGAATGGGAGATATTGACCTTGTTGCGGCACAAAATGAAATCAGCAATGATGTCAAAAACAGCGCTTATGAAATCATTGCCAAGAAACATGCGACCTATTATGGCATTGGCATGTCGGTAATGCGTATCTGCAAGGCAATCGTTAAAGATGAAAAATCAGTGCTTCCGGTTTCCACGGTACTGCATGGCGAATATGGAATTGAAGGCTGTGCATTATCCGTTCCTGCAATCGTTGGACGCCATGGAGTCGAAGATCTGGTGCCGATTTCTATGAGTGAAGAAGAACGTGTAGCACTGGATCACTCTGCTACTGTGCTGAAACAGAACATGGCAGATATCGATTTTGAAGTGAACGACTAAATAACAGCTTTTGAGCGGGCTGATGCAGTCCGCTTTTTCTGAGTGAAACGACGGAACAATCGTAGAAGTTGCTGGCAGAGAAAGAGTTGGATAATGATGCTGGTGACCAGGCGTTTTAATCAGGCTAAAACATGGAGGAAACAATCTCATGGCGCGTAATCGTAATCTGAAACGACAACAGGAAATAAAACTTGAAAAACTGCGGAGTCATTGCCGTGAAAACCTGAACCAGATCATGGAAGAAGCTGCAGAATCTTCAGCATTGCTTTCTGGTATACCGTATCTTATTCTGACTTCTCGTTCTGGTGAGGTTCCGGATGAGTATCAGAAGCTCCTTGAGACAGAAACCGTAGGGCGTCTGATCACCTATTTTATGGATACAGATACGCCGAGAAGTTCCATTCTGGCACTTACCGACGGTTCTGAACTGGGAACTGTATTACGGGAGGTGTTTGACTGGATCGATCAGAATCTGACAGTACGCAATTATGAGAACCTGTATGCACGCTCTCTCAATGCCGTGGATGCAGTTCTGAAACAAAAAATACAGGAACTGGAGTATCGGAAAAATCATCTGGAACAGGAAGAACCAAACCACTATTATGACCTGTCAAGCGATGATCTTCCGTTCTGAGTGAATGGTTTGGAAGGATGTGCGACAGCGTTAAGAAAGTTAATTTAGTAAGCACCGGATAAGCCCGGTGTAATGTAATAATTGGTAAGGGGACCTACAGTGCGTTATCAGGCAAACGAAAAACCAAGCAGTAATTCTGCTGACATATTTAGTGAAGATCATACGGATAGTCACTCTGCGGCAAACTTCCAAAAAAAGGAGTTAAAACCGGCTGCTAAATGGCTGCGAATTCTTATTGCAGTGGTTCTATGTGTGATGTTTTTCGGTGCGGGAAAGTATCTTGGATCACGAGACCGGAATCCTTTTCTGAAATCTGCGAAACCGGGATATCTGGCGTTGAATGACTATGTTTTGACAGATACAGATGGGAGTCCGGTTCAGAAGTCGTCCGTCTCGGAGTTCCAGGACAAATATACCTTTACGTTTTCTTTTGATGTTTATACGACATCACGCGGAATATCGGTCGGCGATTCCTGGAGTAAATTTGTGAACGCGTATGGTGACACCTATGCGTATGAAATAACCTGTGATGATGTGAAACTGGAAACTGACAGACCCCTTACAATTTCCGAGTTTCAGAAAATGTATGTTGATACAGGCAAAATCGATCCGAATGTCACTGAAATAGAAATCGAGTTTATGACAGGCACCGATGGTTCGAATCTATGCTATACCGAAAATGATCTTCAGCGGGCATTAGATCAACTGGAACAAACCCCATCCCTGTTGAAGCGGATGGACAGTGATAATTCCAGAATCGGCAGATTTACATTGTCATTTGTGTTTACGCCGACGTTTGAAGGAAGCGCGGTTGACTTTATCTATTCTGGATTCCGTCAGGCATAAAAACTACATTGATCAAAAAAGCAATCTCACAGGATTACTTTTTTTGTATCAGTTCACTTTGTCTTTAAGTACCTTCGCAGGTTTGAATGCAGGTGTCCTGCGGGCAGGAACCTCTACCTTTTCCTTTGTTCTGGGATTGATGGCAGTTCGCGCGGCTCTTGTTTTGACTTCAAATTTTCCAAAACCGTTAATAGACATCTCGCCATTGTCCTGCAGGGTTTCGATGATCTCAGCAAATACTTCGTTTACCACTGTTTCCGCATCTTTTTTTGAAAGCTTCGTATTATTTGTAATGCGATTTACGATATCCTTTTTGTTCTTGTAAAGAATGGTTTTCTGCATATTCGTTCTCCTTGCCTTGCGTACTATATCATACTGAATGAAGATTTGGGATGCCACAATTCAGCTTTGTACAAACCTTGAAAAAGTACACAGAACTGTTATATTTGAAACGGTGATGAAAACCGTGACAATGCATGGATTTTCGCAAATCACCAAGGCAGTTAGTTCTGTTATTCGCTGCATCCATCGTGAGCGGCAGGAGGAGAAGATTATGAACAGAAGAAAGACACGTATTCAGAAGCTGACACTTGCGGCTTTTTTTGTCGCTATTGAAATTCTTATGGCGGTAACACCAATTGGTTTTATCCCAGTAGGTGCTATTAACATTACAACCATGCATCTGCCGGTAATTCTTTCCGGTATTATTCTTGGACCTGCATATGGTGCCCTGACAGGCTTCGTGTTTGGTTTTACAAGCATGCTGAAGGCGACGTTCGCACCGAATATTACCAGTTTTTGCTTCAGCCCGTTTATTACAGTAGGCGGTGTACATGGCAACTTCGCAAGCTTATTTATTGCCTTTGTTCCTCGCATCACACTTGGCGTTCTCTCGTTTTATATCTACCGGGCACTTCGTCGTGTTAAGAAAACGGATGGCAATAAGGTATTTTCACGGATTGCAGCTTCCGCGATTGCGGCAGGCACCAATACGCTGATTCATACGTTGTTTGTTATGGGTTCTATCTGGCTGTTTTTTGGCAGCGCCTATGCAAATGCGGCTGGTATTACCGTTGGAGCTGTTATTGTTGCTGTATTAACATCAAACGGCATTCTTGAAATCGTACTTGCGAGCATTGTCATTCCGGCATTGGTACGCGCATTAAAACCTTCACTTGAAAGGATGGGTTTCTATGACCGATAAGCCATGTGTAGTAGTTGGCATCACCGGAGGTATTGCGGCATATAAAATCTGTACACTGGTATCTTCCTTAAAAAAACAGGGATATCAGGTTCATGTACTGATGACAAAGGAAGCGGAAAGCTTTATTACACCTTTGACGCTGCAGACGCTTTCCGGAAATAAAGTCATCACTGATATGTTCACAACGGAATACACACCGGATGTGCATCATATTTCCATTGCGGATCAGGCTGACGTATTTGTCATTGCGCCCGCAACCGCAAACGTGATTGCCAAAGTCGCAAATGGCATTGCGGATGATATGCTGACGACAACATTTCTGGCAGCTGAGTGTCCGAAGCTTCTGGTGCCGGCAATGAATACCCATATGCTGGAGAATCCAATTACGCAGGACAATCTGAAAAAATGCGCCTCTTTTGGAATGAAGATTCTGGAAAGCGGCGAGGGCTATCTTGCGTGCGGGACAACCGGTAAAGGAAGAATGCCGGAACCGGGCGTGATCGAAGATGCGATCAAAGAACTCCTGCAGGATGAGAAGTATCTGTCCGGCAGAAAGGTCCTGATTACAGCCGGGCCTACCTGCGAGGCAATTGATCCGGTGCGCTATATTACAAATCATTCCAGCGGAAAGATGGGCTATGCCCTGGCAAAAGCGGCGCGGAATGCAGGCGCGGAAGTAACACTGGTTACTGGCAAAACGGCTTTGGATGACATCCGCGGCGTTCATATGGTTCATGTCGTATCTGCGAAGGATATGGCCGATGCAGTTCTGCCGCGTCAGGATGAAATGGATATCATGATTCTTGCGGCTGCAGTTGCGGACTATACACCGACAACGACCGCGAGTGAAAAGATTCATAAGAGTGAAGGGGGCATGGCAATTGAGCTGTCCCGTACAACAGATATTCTGAAGACCCTTGGTGCGAATAAAAAATCCGGTCAGATTCTTGTTGGGTTCTCAATGGAAACAGAGAATCTCATCGAAAATTCGCGTCGGAAGCTGTCCTCTAAAAACTGTGATTATATCGTAGCGAACAGCCTGCGGCAGGAAGGTGCCGGATTTGGCGCTGACACCAATGTCGTTACGATAATCTCCAGCGACAATCTGATTGAGCTGGGGCTGTTGTCCAAGGATGATACCGCTTCTGCAATTCTCAAAACAATCACCGCAGCCAACAACTGATTTGCATAACTGATACCGGCATATGCCGGTATTTGTATAACAGGAGAAAACTATGTTTCAGACAGACTATCAGGAGCACCCGGAGGAAGACTTCTTTGAAGAAGAGACGGAAATGGAATACCGTCTTGGTACCGTCGTTGAACGCCCGGATGGAAGTTATCAGTGGTTGTATTCAATGGATATGAGGAAGAATCACTCGATTCTGGACATCCTGCTGGTTGTGTTTTCAATCAGCTTTCTGATCATCGTCATAACAATTGTATTCTCAGCTGGGATTGACTTTGAGGTTTTTAAAATTCTGGTCTTGTGCTTTTTTCTGGTATTTGGAATTGTTTTGTTTTCCTACTGGCTTGTGACTAGTCTTCAGGGCGGGTCTTATTTCATGAATTTTGAAATGGACGAAGAAGGAGTTCTGTTTCAGCAGGTTACCAGCCATGAAGAACAGGAGCGACTGATTGCCTCGTTAACTGCTATGCTTGGATCAGAGTCGTATACCTATTCCAGCGCAGATACTGGTCTTGCAAAACGCAATGCCAGTAACGCCTATTCTGTATTTAAAAATGTAAAACAGGTTGCCGGAGACCGGGAACATAATCTGATCCGCGTTTCATCGCCATTTCTTGTAAATCTGATTTATGTAGATGACGCATATTATGAATTTGTCTTTGACTATATTGCCAGTCGCTGTGAAAAAGCCCGGATCATACCGGGCTGATCAGAGTGAAGATTGCCTGTTTGCGTGTTCTGTCATGACGGTCATCAGAACCAGGAAGAACAGCAGATAAGCAGAATACCAGTGCATACCAGCCCAGTCACTTAACAGACCGAATCCTTTTGGCGCAAACATACTGCCGACATAGGCAGCTGCCATCTGGATTCCAACCAGTGACTGGGAATTTTCTTTTCCGAACCGATCCGGTGTGGAATGAATAATGCTGGGATAGATCGGCGCACATCCAAGTCCAATCAGAGTCAGTCCGGTTTTATAAAGCACTGGAGAAGGTCCAAGGATCAGAAGAAGGATGCCAAGCAGGGTAATGCCCTGTCCAAGGCGGATCATGTTCACATCACCTGTGGAGTCAGATATGAAACCGGATAGCGCTCTGCCGATTGTAATGCCAAGGTAAAACAGCGCCGCAAAGCCTGCTGCCTCGGTTGCGCTGAACCCTTTAACAGTGACCAGCCAGCTGGCGGCCCATAGCCCTGTCGTTCCTTCCAGACCACAGTAACAGAGAAAGGCAATCAGAATCTGCTTTGCGCCAGGCAGCGCAATCGCTTCTTTGAGGGAAAGCACATTGCGGGTTTCATCTTCTGAAACAGAATGTTCCTTCTGCCTCCATAGCGGAAGTGAACATAACAGAATCAGCGTCAGTACCGCCTGCATCGAGCCGATGATCTGGTAACCGGCTGGCCAGCCCATTCCAGACACGAGACATCTGCCCATGATCCACGGGCCAACGGAAGCCCCGATTCCCCACATGCAGTGAAGCCAGGACATGTGCCTGGAACTGTAATGCAGCGCAACATAGTTGTTCAATGCAGAATCGACAGCACCGGCTCCCAGCCCATATGGAATGCACCAGAATACCAGGTGCAAATAGGAGGTGGAAAAGGAGAATCCAAATAATGCGGCGGCGGTCATGGCGACGGAAACAGTTGTAACGATATGTGTTCCAAACCGATGAAGGATGCGGTCTGCCATTAGACTGGAGATGATCGTGCAGGCGCTGATCAACATCGCCAGTGTACCGGCACCGGTAATGGTAGAGCCCATGCTTACATACATACTGGGCCAGGCGCTTCCAAGCAGAGAATCGGGCAGTCCCAGTGAAACAAAAGCAAGATAGATAACAACAAGCAACAATACGGTCATCTGTTATCCCTCCAGCGGATGGAAAATCGGCTCCATGTGATCAAATGTACAGAATTCACGGAAGCCAATGGAACGCAGAATCTGATGCGCCTCCGTAAAGTGATCGGCCAGATATTCCGGCTTATGCGCGTCACTGCCGGTCGTAAGAATCGTTCCTCCAAGATCTTTATACAGACGCAGTATTTCCCGGGAAGGCTGGGTGTCAGTAAGTCCATAATGCCAGCTGCTGGTATTGATCTCGATTCCTTTTCCAACATGGATTGCCAGTTTCAGGATTTCTGCGATGATGTCTTCTGTTTCTTCAAATGGGAAACGTCCGTGTTTGTCATAGCGCACGATCAGATCCAGATGGGCAAGCACACTGTAGTTCTGAAAACGCTTCATTACCTCAAGAATTTCCTTATAGTATTCAAGATTATATTCCTGCTGTGTTTTGCCAGCCTGAAACTCCTGCGTCCAGAATTCCTTGTCATTTACCTGGTGCATGCTCAGGAGGACAAAGTCCAGTTCTTCCTGCCAGGTTTTATATAAAGTTTTGTACTGTTTGATCGTATGTGTCTGAATACCAAATTCCAGGCCCTGTTTGATATTGATCTGGTTCCGGAACTGTTCTTTTGCGTCATGAAGCGCCGCAAAATACTTCGGATAGTCAACATTGGCCAGTGGCTCCTGCTGGGAGGCGTCATAGTTGATTCCATCCGAGGACCGATACTGGATATTTCCTTCCGACCAGTCTTTCTTGATTCCATAGTCCACATGATCGGTAAAACATAGTTCTGACAATCCAAGCTCAATAGCCCGATTTACCTGATCAGCGATTGGGGTCTGACTGTCATCACTGTATTCACAGTGCACGTGATAATCTGCATACATATCGTTTCTCCAATTTCAGGAAAATTATAAAGGAAGAAACCGGAATACAGGATACGGATTTCTTCCTTTATCACAGTGCGTGTGATTTGAGTGTGGCTTCTGTCAGAAAAGAGGTTATGATTATCACTGGGAGGATGATTTATGTACCTTTTAACAATTGATGTAGGCAATACGCATATCAAGATGAATCTGGTTTCAGAGGCAGATAAGTCAATTCCTGGATTTCGTCTTACAACACGAACACCGCGCACCAGTGATGAGTTTGGTATTTCCATTCGGGAGTTTCTGGATGCGAATAATCTGAATAAAGAAGATATTATTGATGTCATTATCTCTTCGGTTGTACCAAAGATCATGTATTCCCTGACATCCAGTATTGTGAAATATCTTGGGAAAGAACCGATTATTATCGGTCCGGGAATCAAAACAGGCATTTCGATTCGAACAGACAACCCGAAAGAAGTCGGAGCTGATCGCATCGTTGACTGCGCTGCGGCATTTTATACATATCATCGTTCCTGTATCATTGTGGATTTTGGCACTGCCACAACATTTGACTATATTTCTGAAGACGGCGTGTTCCAGTATACCGTCATCGCACCGGGACTGGAGCTTGGCGCAACAGCTCTGACTTCCCAGACCGCAAAGCTTCCGGAAATTGAAATTCGCAAACCGGACAGTATTCTGGTGAAGAATACGATTGCAGGAATGCAGGCAGGTGTTGTTTATGGCTATATTGGTCTAGTGGAATACATCATCAGCCGCATGAAGAAGGAATTAAAAGATGAAAACGCACTTGTCATCGCGACAGGCGGACTTGGAAAAGTGATTGCGGAAGAAACTTCCATGATTGATATTTATGACCAGGATCTTGCAGGAAAAGGAATGGCAATCATTTACCGCCGTAACAAAGAAAAGGCACAGTCTGAATAAGTAATACTGACCACTGACACCCCGAAAGATATTGACAGGGGATGTGCAGTACGCTAATTACCTTTCAAAAAAGAAAGACCTTCAGAACAGCTTGTATAGGCTGAATCTGAGAGGTCTATTTTTTTGTTATAACGTATTCAACGAACACGGACCTGCCATGCGTCCATTGTGTTCGAGTAAGTCCCATAATGTGGAGCCGAAGAGACTCGCACTCTCTACCTCATCGCTGCCAGCGATGCGCTCTCCCAGGTGAGCTACGACCCCATGTGCACCTATTGTATCATATAGATCATCAAATTTACCTTTATCTATGGGATCTTTTGATATCAGGCCTCTTTTTTCTCAGAGAGGTCATTTTTCTAAAAACACCCTGTTTACGGGGTACAATTTTTTTACGAACGGTAAAATCTTCCCCAAATCTTCCCCTAAAATGTTGATCGAAAGGTCTGGTCTGGTACGTCTGATACGTCGCAAGTGTCATATACCAGTCTGGGCTGGTCTTCATGTACGTCTTATCCGTGTCAGCGTGTAGACACAATGTCTACAAAGCAAAAAAAATCAAAAAAAATCGAAAATTGGCAAAAATTACATAAAATAAAACGTCTTTCACAATTACGCTTTGGGTATGGAGGCAATGAAAA
>JAFWJY010000206.1 GCA_017514525.1 Solobacterium sp.
CCCGTGTAAATAAACTGGCCAACAAAGCCTCGGTGGATTTTGAGATCAAATCTTCAGGACTGGGTCAGGTAGTGAAGAGCCTGTCCGGCGGTAATAAACAGAAAGTCAACTTAAGCCGTTGGCTGGTACAGGATCTGGAATATGTCATCCTGGACTGCCCGACACGAGGCGTGGATATCGGTGTTAAAGCTTATATTTACGGCGTTATGAAGCAGATGAAGGAGAAAGGCATCGCCATTATCCTGATCTCTGACGAACTTCCGGAAGCAATGGGTATGTCTGACAGGCTGCTGGTCATGAAAGATCATGAAATGGCCGGAATGCTCAGCAGAACAACAGACTTTATTGAAGACAAGATAATCGAGGTGATGCTGTAATGAAGACAAAAAAGAATTTTCCGTGGTTAACTGTAATACCATTTTTGATCTTGGCATTCATGCTGATTATCTTTGGTATTATAGATGGTTTTGATAAAATATTGAGCGTTTCCAATCTGGAGAGTATGTTCAATCAGGGATTTGCGATCATCGTTGCCGGATTTGGTATGGTATTCGCAACGACTATGGGCGGAACGGATATTACCCATGGTGCATTGCTGGGCCTGGCAGGCGGTTTTGCCTGTGTAGCAGGCGGTGCCAGCGCTTGGCTGGTATTTCCGGCAGCTCTGATCATCGGTATTGCGTCCGGAGCTCTTCTGGGAACTCTGAATGCGAAATTCCGCGCCAATACCTTCATGATGTCTCTGGCTATCATGATCGCGTTCAAGGCGCTGAACAACCTGTTCTTTGCCGCATCCCCGGCAGTGCCTCCTGCATCACTGTCCTTTATCAACAATACAGTGTTCAAGATCATTGTACTGATCGTTCTGTTCCTGCTTGTATTATTCGTTTATAACTATACGCCCTACGGTGTATACCTGAAAGGTATCGGT
This sequence comes from Solobacterium sp., assembly GCA_017514525.1. Lineage (GTDB taxonomy): Bacteria > Bacillota_I > Bacilli_A > Erysipelotrichales > Erysipelotrichaceae > Bulleidia. The sequence goes on from JAFWJY010000206.1 coordinate 932, forward strand.
GAAAATGAAGTCGCCATGAGGCATGTCGGTATCAATGTTGCGAAGATCAAGATCATCGCGTTCATTATTTCAGGCGGACTGTGTGCTTTTGCCGCAGTTTTCAATGCTGTTCGTATCGGCGCTGTGGATAATAAGGTCGGCGTTTCCTTTGAAATGAACGTTATGATGGCAATGTTCATCGGCGGTATCCCGGTCAACGGCGGTATGAAATCCCAGCTGTACAAGATCATCATCGGCGCATTCACGATCATCATCCTGACCAACGGCTTGACCCTGGCTGGTGCCGATTCCGGTCTGACCCAGCTGATCAAAGGTATCGTTCTTCTGGCGTCCGTGGCATTTACACTGTTCCTGAACAGAAAGATCAGTTCCAGCCATGAACAGGCAGCTGTGAACCAGAAAAAACTGGACGATGGAACCGCCCAGGCTGCATAATTGAAACAAGAAAAGTTTTAAAGAAAAGATAGGAGATTTATAAAATGGCAAAATTAAAAGTAGCAGTTATCGGCTGCGGTGGTATTGCAAATCAGAAACATTTACCGGCACTTTCTGCTCAGAAAGATCTGTGCGAACTGGTGGCGTTCTGCGATATTATTGAAGAACGCGCAAAGAAAGCCTGTGAACAGTATGGCGTGGAAGGCGCAAAATATTATACAGATTACAATGAGCTGCTGAAGGATGAAAGCATCGATGTGGTTCATGTATGTACCCCGAACGTGGCACATTGCCCGATCACCTGCGCAGCATTTGAAGCAGGAAAGAACGTTATGTGTGAGAAGCCGATGGCGCACAACACAGAATCTGCACAGAAAATGATGGATGCATGGAAGAAATCCGGCAAGAAGTTCACCATCGGATATCAGAACAGATTCCGTCAGGACACTCAGCTGCTGCATGCAGCCTGCGAAGCGGATGAGTTCGGCGAGATCTATTTCGCTAAGGCACATGCGATCAGAAGAAGAGCGGTTCCGACATGGGGCGTATTCCCGGATAAGTCCAAACAGGGCGGCGGTCCGCTGATCGATATCGGAACACACGCACTTGATATCACGCTGTGGTGCATGAACAATTACAAACCGGTATCTGTTATGGGTTCTGTTTTTGAAAAACTCGGTCATTCAGATCTCGCTGCTCAGGGCAATATGTTCGGCGCATGGGATACCAAGAACTTCGAAGTAGAAGATTCTGCTTTCGGCTTCATCAAATTCGAAAACGGCGCAACCATCTTCCTGGAGGCTGCATGGGCAATCAACATGAAAGATTCTCGTGAAGCTGCCTGCACTCTGTGCGGTACAAAGGGCGGAGCTGAAATCGTCGGCGAAATGGCAGGC
>JAFWJY010000207.1 GCA_017514525.1 Solobacterium sp.
CAGCTGATGGAGAAGTGTGGTGCGCTTGGCGGATTGATACTGAACGAACCGGAAATAGATATATGTGGCAGTTTCAGGTGCGGAAGCGACCAGGAGAAATTGAACTTACTGCGGATCGCGCTGATCGCACTGGAAACAGCGTTCTGTGCAGAAGTCATCACTGAACTGATCTTCGTCTTGATCGCATCAAATATCGAAGACACGGTAGACTTCGCCGCATTAAGGCCATTAGTAATTGTGCTCTTCACACCGTTGATCGTGTTGTCCGTATTGCTTTTGACTGCATTCCAGATATTGGTAACCGTCGTGCTTATCGTATTCATGGCATTAGACACATTCGTGGTGGCCGTGTTCCAGGCATTTGTAATCCCTGTCTTAATGCCTTCAATAATCGGAGTGAGAATTGCCTGTATCGTGGTCCACACAGTGGTAAGCGTCGTTTTGATCGTCTCCACAATCAGCGTTATGGAAGTTTTGATTGCCTCCCACGCCGTCGTAATACCGCTCCTGATCATTTCGATAATCGGAGAAAGTACTGCCCAGATTGCATTCCAAACATCTGTCAGAGTTGTCTGGATGGCTGTCATGACGGTAGTAATTCCAGTTTTGATGGCTTCCCAGGCTGTTGTTATGCCGGTTTTGATCATCTCAATAATCGGAGACAAGACCGTCCATATAGCGTTCCAGATTGTCGATATCGTGGTCTTTATCGCCTCAAGCGCAGTAGACACCGTGGTCTTGATCTGTTCCCACGCCGCAAAGACTGTTTCCTTGCAGTTTTCCCAGATAAACCGAAATGGAATCGTAAGGATCTGAAATGCCGCAGAGATGATTTCCTTAACAACCATGATCCCTACTGTTACGACGTTTTTGATCGTCTCCCATACTGTGGATACAACATCTGCGATCGCATTCCACACCGTTTCAAAGGTTGTTTTCACGGAAGTCCAGGCAGTTGATATCGCTGTCGAAATCGTAGTTATAACCATAGAAACCGTGTTTTTAATACCGTCCCAGATACTGGAAAAGAATCCGCTGACAGCGTTCCACACTGTTTCAAATACTGATTTGATCCCCTCCCATACAGAAGCCCAGTCTCCACTGAACTTACCAATCTCCACACCAAACAGTGAGAAGACAGCTCGGAAAGGAATCAGAAGTGCATTGATCACTCCCGTAAAGAGATCTGAGATGCCCGACAGGAATACAGACCAGTCACCATCTTTGAAACCCTTAATGAGTCCGGCAATAATCTGAATCACGCCGCTAACCACATCAATAATGCTTTCAATCGCATCTCCGACAGACTGTAATACAGCTGTCACTACGGGTTCCAATGCATTACACAACCAGTCCCAGGCAGAAGAAATCGTCTCCCCAAGACCAGTAAAATCGAATCCCAGTGAATTGATCGCATCAGTGATTTTCCCTGCAGCTTCAGAGAACTTAGCTTTTACACTTTCCCAGATTCTGATGGCCTTATTTCGAAACTCCTCGTTGTTCTTCCATAAATGAACAAAGGCCGCCGTAAGTAAGGCGACCACTGCAATAACTGCGGCTACAGGAGCTGTTATTCCCCCTATAGCTGCGGCGAGTTTTCCACCCGCACCGACTCCGAGTTTTGCCTGATTTACAAATGTCAGTACGCTTTTCCCAAGCTTTGAGAATGCCTGCATCCCTTTCCCGATTCCTGTTGTCAGTTTGCCAACCACCAGAAGGACCGGACCAATCGCCGCCGCGAAAGCCGCAAGCCGCAGGATGGTATTCCGCGTTCCTTCATCCATCTGCTGAAGCTTCAGAACGAAGTCTTGAATCGAAGCTACGATCTTTCGGATCGTAGGCATGAGGCTATCACCGATCTGAATCATAAGCTCCTGCAGTGCAGACTTCAGGATTGTTATCTGCCCAGACAGGTTGTCCTGCATGGTCTCAGCCATTGTTTGTGCCGCCCCATCACAGTTATCAATCGCGGATGTCAGCTTATCGAAATCACTGTCAGAGGCATTGATAATTGCAAGCCAGCCTGCCATGGAGTTTTTACCAAAGATGG
>JAFWJY010000208.1 GCA_017514525.1 Solobacterium sp.
AGAAATTCGGCTTTTTTGTAATACATATCTCCTCTAGAAAAACAGCACCTTGTGCCGTTCCTCGTATTATTCTGGTTATCCTATGATTTTGACGAATACGCCGCCATACCCGTATTCACCTTCATACACTCTGAGTTTTGCGTGGCAATTATCACAGGTATAAATTAAGCCGGGTTCATCGCTCATCCATGTATCAATTGGATGCCATGTCCACTTGTTCCGGTCTCCATTTCTGCAGTCGGGGTTGGGGCATTTGAGATCGTATGTATAGTCTCCGGAGGTGTATGCCCATCCTCCCGCAACCGTGCTGAGAAACTCATCCGGAAGATCTGTTGGAATCGTTGATTTGGCTTTGCGGACCAGATCATCCAGGTCCATTGCGTGCTGTTTGAGAATTTCACGGAATTGTTTTTCTGTGTTAGCGTTCTTCAATTCGTTCTGTACCTCTTCAGGGATCAGTCCGAGCAGGTTCTTTTTGAAAGTTTCTCCATGCTGTATCATCAATTCGTTGTTATTTGAATTTGTCATGATATACACTCCTTTCTATTTAGGATACACCTGTTTTCATCCCAACAAAGACAAAACAAACGCTTTCTGATTTCTGCAAATCCCGGCAGTTCCAAAATAACAATTGTTAGTGTGCCGCATTTTTTATGGACTGTTTATTCTGATTCCGTTTCAAACCCGTTTCGTCGTGTCTGTCTGAAGACAAGAATCGGAACTTCGTAGATCATCATCGCTACCCATCCAGCGAGATACGACCACGGCAGAATGGTAAACCCTAACCTGTATCGATAAAGCAGTATATAGCAGGTCGTGCAGCGAACGATCATGTTGATCAATGAACTGATCAGTGTGATCCGCAGATCACCCGTTCCCCGGAAATAGCCCTGTATGCCATTCGTCATTGCCGGCAAGGGATACATGAACGCAATCAGATGTAGATAGTCGACCCCTTTCTGAATGACTTCCGCATCCATCGTAAACAACCGCATCAGGTCTTCCGCCATCGTGTAGAGAACCGCCATTACAAACAGCGAGAAGCCCAGTTCCAGGTAGATCCCATAGCGGAATGTTTTGCGCATTCTGGATGCGTGATGAGCGCCGGCATTCTGTGCCATAACAGAACTCATCGCGTGGGCAATATTCTGTTCCGGCACAAGCGCAAAATCATCCGTACGGTTGACGGCATTGAATGCCGCAGTCGCACTGACGCCAAGCGTATTGACAAATCCCTGGATTACCAGTTTTCCAAGCTGAACCGAAGATTGCTGGAGGGCGCTGACAATCCCGAAGGAAAGCGTCTTTTTCAGCAATCGGTAGTCTACAATCAGCCATTTTCTGCCAAGCCGCAGAATTGGGATATTGCGATAGATATACCTCCAGCAAAGCACAGCGGAGAGTGCCTCGCAGACCACCGTGCTGATTGCGGCACCCACAATGCCAAGCCGCAGCCATGCCACGAGAATCATATCGCCAAGAATATTAAGCACTGTGCTTATCGCAAGAAATATTAACGGTGATCGGGAATCCCCCATCGCCCGCAACATACTCGCAAAGTAGTTGTACAGAAAGCTGAATACAAGTCCCAGCATAATGACGCGCAGATAGCCCGAAGCTTCTGCGAGGATAGCTGGATCCGCCTGCAACAGTTTCATGATGGGAACGCTGAGCAATGCGGTCAGTATTCCGGCAGAGAGGGAAAACACCCCTCCCGCACAAAGGCCGGTGCTTACCTGCCGCTGAAGCGTTTCATGGTCTTTGGCCCCATACTGATAGCTCACAAGCAGTCCTGCCCCAAGGCAGATGCCATTGGTAAATAACAGCACAAGCGTCATCAGCGGATTACTGGTACCGACTGCCGCAAGTGCTTCCTTTCCGACATAACGGCCGACAATCATACTGTCGACCGCGTTGTAGGTCAGCTGTAACAGATTGCCGGCAATCAGCGGTATCGTAAAACGGATCAAAGCGGAGAAGATCGGTCCTTTCGTAAGATCATTTGTCATAACGCACCTATCATACTCGTTTTTCACGAACGAACATACTGATGCACTCTTAAACAGACTGCTGTCATGTCGAACAACGTATTCTTTCGCTATAATAAGTATTGTTGCGAAAGGATTATTATCATGGATCTTGAGATAAAGAAACTTGCGGAAAAATGGGAATACATACAGGGAGGCTTACTGTTCATCGATGAAACAGAAGATAAAACCAGAAGCTGTCTGGATACTGCTGACGGTGAACTGCGCTATTACATTAATAAGCTTTCTTCCATACAGCCAAAAGCCTCAGAGCTGATTGATGCGCTCAAGCTTACAGTGCCTTCCCGTCCATTTGAAGAGGTTCCGGAATCCTTCCTGATTCTGCTGGAACAGGACATTACCTATCTGGCCGAGGATCCGGCTGTCATGGATGAATCATACGGTTCGCTCGCGATGGTCGCCTTCTACAAACATGTTTCGGAATATCTGAACATTCCTTCTGAAATACCAGGTGCCATGCAGAAAAAGCTGGAACAGCGCATGCATGAGGCACTGCCAAAAATCAAAGTATCCTGGTAGGCTTCAGTCTGAACGATCCGTTCTGATTCAGACTGCTGTGTTTCCGAATGCCTGCGTCATCGCAGGCTGGCTTTCCTTAAAAAAGGCCACGTTACGTGACCTGTAATCAAACAATATCCATTTTTGATCTTACTTATGCTTAAGGCTGTACGTACCATTAATGCGATCACCGGCATCGCCAGCCGCAGTCGGAATATACCCGTGTTCATCAAGTTCACCCGGAATATATCTCGCACAGTAGATATGTACATCCGGGTGCTTTTCTGCCAGAAGCTTGACCCCGATTTCAGAAGCGAAGATGCACATGAACTTGATGTTTCTGCATCCAGCCTTCTTGATGAAATCAATTGCCGCATCGGCGCTGCCGCCGGTCGCGAGCGCTGGATCTACGATAATGACCTGTCCCTCTGTGACATCAACCGGGAGCTTGAAGTAATAGGTTTTCGGTTCCAGCGTTTCTTCGTCCCGATAGAGACCAACATGACCTACCTTGGCTGTCGGACACAACATCCGCAGTCCGTCAACCATGCCAAGTCCTGCCCGCAGGATCGGTACGATTGTAAAGTCTTCTGCCAGAACCGGAGAATCAAAATCAGCCAGTGGCGCCTGAATGTGAACCTGCTTCAGCGGCAGATCCTTTAGCGCTTCATAACCCATCAGCGTTGCCAGTTCTTTTACAAGTTCTGAATATTCCTTGGAACCGGTATTGACGTCGCACATATGGGTTGTCTTATGTGCGATCAGCGGATGATCAAATACTGTGACATTCTTCATGTAATCTTCCATTTCCCAATCCTCTTTTCTCTGGTTTTTATTGTAGTACAGGAACAGATCGAATCTGCAGCACAGATCATTTTTTACACCCAGAAACTGCAGGATATGTTACAACAGAAAACAGATATAACCTGGAGGATAAATCGATGGCCAAAACAATATGTGTAATTACCGGAGGCGGCACCCGCGGTCAGAAGGGATTCAAGAAGAACTCCTGAGGATACAACTATGGCAAACATATTAGTCAGCGGCTGTCTGCTCGGCAATGAATGCCGTTATAAAGGCGACAGCTGTAAAAATGAACGCGTCTGTTCCCTCGCAGAAAACCACACCTTGATTGCGGTATGCCCGGAACAGATGGGCGGGCTGGAGACCCCGCGCAATCCAAGTGAACGGGTTGGCGATAAGGTGCTGTCCTGCAAAGGAAAAGATGTCACCGCACAGTTTCAGAAAGGAGCGGAAACCGCTCTATATCTTGCCAAACTGAACCATGTTTCATTCGCAATCTTCAAAGCCAACAGCCCCTCCTGCGGAAAAGGAACGATTTATGACGGAACTTTTACCGGCGGGAAGAAGCCCGGCAACGGCATGACAACCGATCTGTTACAGAAAAACGGCATTCCTGTCTATACCGAAGACGAGGAATGGCCGTTATAAGTCTTATGCTTCTATTGCGGCAGTGAGTGCCGGCAGGATCTGACTCTTGCGCGAAAAGATGCCTTTCTGAAGGGAATGGGTTTCTCCTTCCTTGTTCGGGAAGGCATCTTCCACTCTTGACTTGATATCTCCAGCACTGAAGAACACGGATCCTTCATCCGCGATGGAGGTAAATACCGCAACCATCAGATCCAATCCCTTCTTGTTCACAAGCTTATCCAGGTTACTCTGGATTTCTTTTTCTTTTTCCAGGGCATCCTTTACGGAAGATACCATGCATTGGGAGATCATAGTCTGACAGCCGTCAATGTTATAGAACTTGATGTCCTGTACGATTTTTTCCTGAATTCCCTGTTCCAGGTCTGGTGCAGATTTGGAGAACATCTCTGTCCCAAACGTCTCAATATCCAGATTCGCAAGTGCAGCCAGCAGATTCGCTGTATCAATATCCTTCTGGGTAGTCGTCGGGGACTGAAACAGCAGGGTGTCTGAGAGCAGCGCGCCTAACAGGAGGCCGGCAAGATTGGTTGGAATCGGAATCTGATTTTCCCGATACATCGTCGCAATGATCGTTGCGGTAGAACCGACAATTTCATTTCGAAACGCGACCGGCTGGCTTGTCGCAAAGTCATTGATGCGGTGATGATCCACGACTTCCAGAATCTGTGCTTTCTCCACTGCCTTTACTGACTGAGAGAATTCATTGTGGTCAACCAGGATGATCTTTTTATTGCGGTAGGACATGATGTGGTTGCGTCCCACATAACCTACAAGGCGCCCTTCATCATCCAGAACCGGATACGTACGGTATCTGGTGCGGGCCATTTTAGCCGCCACATCCTCTGCCAGTTCATTCTCATTGAAGCAGGTCACCTTCTTCTGCATGATCAGTTCTACACGCGGTGAAATGAAGATGTAGCGGGATGTGTTCATCGCCCCGTGACCGGAAAGAATAACCGGGCAATGATGTACGCGTGCGGCTTCCAGTATATCCGCATCCACCGTCTCACCCCAGACGATTACCAACATGCCCGCACCGGCTTCAATCAGCTTCCGTTCTGTCACTGGATCGTTGCCGACAATCACAATGCGGTCTGCCACCTCATAGTTGTCTGTTCCGGTGGCGGACATCGCAACGATTGAAACTTTTCCATTCAGATGCGTTTCCGCATCTTCATAGACCAGTCTGCCGTTAATAATCTTGGCAATATCTGCCCCAGAGGCATGTTTCATCAGTTCAATGTTGATGGCGGTATCTCCAAGCCCGATATCCGCAAGATCACTCCGTGAAACATAACCAATCACTTTCTGTTTCTGATCTACAACCGCAAAGGCAGAACGCTCCTTTTCCTTCATGATCTGGATCGTTTCATAGATTGTAGTCTCAGGGCCAATCGCCTCCGGTCCATCCAGCTCAATATCCCGCAGTTTTTTCCGGGCATCTTCCAGCAGTACCGGTTCTTCAAACCCAAACCGTTCCAGCAGATACTTTGCCTCGGCACGCACCGGTCCAAGCCGGCATGGAATGGCCCGCATGCCCATTGCCCGCTTAAAGAACGCATAGGCAATGGCAGAGACAATCGAGTCACTGTCCGGATGCTGGTGACCGGTGATATACACCGGTTCCTGTTTTGTTGTATTGATTCCTTCTGTCATAACTGCTCCTGCATGTTTTAAAATCGCACTTCAAACCCGTGTTCGGTATGAAGCGGTGTCAGTTCTTTCACTTCCATGTGCTCTACCCGGATCCAGGAATCCGAACAGAGTTTCTCAATGACTGTTTCTATCTGTTCCAGATATCCTTCCAGTTCCATCGTCACTGAACCATCGGTTTCATTCTTTACCCAGCCGCAGGCACCAACCGCATAGGCGGCAGTACGGGCATGCCAGCGGAAGCCAACGCCCTGTACGTCACCATAGAATACATACCGCCTGCGGATGATCTTCCCGCTGCTCATGGCTGAAGCCACAGCCAGTCCATAAAGACCGGCACCTGCAACGCCCAGTCTGCCTCGCAATGTCTGCCGCCTGCCTGAAAATACAGATACGTACGTGCACCTTTTTCCTGCAGTTCCTTTTCAAACTTCCGGGTGCTGCGTGCTTCTCTGGTATCCCATTCCGGATTCCCGCCATGGGCTGCTTTTCCGGCTTCTACTTCACCCCAGGCCATATAGATGCGGGTATCGGGAGAAAGAGATACCGCGTTCAGATCCTTTCGGAAGTTCGAAATATTCCAGAACAGCCCGGTGGAAATACAGGCCGCTTTGGAAAAGATGTGATTGTACCGGATCACTCCGTACATACTCATAAGTCCACCCATGGAGGAACCTCCGATCGCAGTCGCTTCCCGATGACTCCAGGTGCGAAACTCCCGATCAATCAGCGGTTTGATGTCTTCTGCAATCCAACGGAAGGTTTCTCCGCCCTTTGCGGTTACGGTTTCCCCAAAGAAGTGCTTCGTATAGGGGCTGTATTCCGAAAGACGCTCCTGATCCCGATGCGAACATTCCATGCCGACCACAATGATCTTCTTCTGCCAATGGTCCAGAAATTCTTTCATACCCCAGCAGGTGCCATAGGTCGCATAGTGATCAAAAAACAGGTTATGGCCATCAAAGAAGTACATGACCGGATACCGCTCTTCCGAATCAAAATAATCGTCCGGCAGATAAATATGCAGCAGGCGGTCTTCATTGGCTGGCGGATAATACATTGGCCGCTGCAGAATCATGGTCTTCCCTTTCCACGGCCGACAGTAAGCTCCAGTGCCTTGACTGCCTCATAGACCTGCTGTACATCAGCCGTAATGGTTTCTGCGTCAAGCTGACGGGCTTCCATAACCGATGCCACTGCTTTAACATACTTGCGTTTAAACTGCTGATTCAGCTCCTTCCATCCAACACCCGCAAACTGTTTTGCGATTCCCATGTTGCAGGGAAGGATCCCCTGCTTCATCCATACCGCAAGTACCGGATAGCCAGGATAACCAGCCCAGTAGGTAGCGCTGTCATTCGAGGTATAATGTCCATCCTTCCAGGTGATGGTGTAGTGTTTGGATCCATCGGAAGAAGTAACCGTTGCCTGGGATGCTTCTTCCTTCAGCTGTACACGATCATCGGCCAGAGCACTGTATGCTTCATAGATTTTTTCTATCGGTGGTAGTTTTTCCATGTCGTTCCTTCTGTATCTGTTTCCATTGTACTTCCCCCGCAAACGAAAAAGGCAATGTTTTCACACTGCCCTCTGTCTGTTTACTGCATTGCGTTTGTATCTTCGACTTCAACTTCACTCATGTGCTTGACAACGGAAGTCAGACCATCGGTGTCCTCATCCGGACGCAGACGCCATCCGTTGACCACAAGGTTTGTCAGAATTCCGAAGATCAGTGCTGTCGCAAGTGAAGTAATCGTAAGGAATGCACCGCCGGTTGTCGGGTTGGTTCCGAAGTTCAAGGTCATTCCGCCAATGCCGGTAACGAAGATCGAGCTGACAACGAAGAGGTTCTTGTTGTTGCCAAGGTCTACCTTCTTGAGCATCTGCAGACCGGATACGGCAATAAAGCCATACAGTGCTACGCAGGCACCGCCCATAACGCACTTCGGAATCGTATTGATGAATGCGACAAACGGTGTGAAGAACGAGAGAATCATACAGCCAAGACCCGCAGCTGCGATCGTAACGATGGATGCGTTTCCGGTAATCGCAACACAGCCGATGGACTCACCGTAGGTTGTATTTGCGGCGCCGCCGAAGATACCGCCAACGATGGATCCGATGCCGTCACCAAGCAGAGTCTTATCAAGACCCGGATCTGTGATGAGATCACGTCCGATAATGGAACCAAGGTTCTTATGATCTGCGATATGCTGCGCGAGTTCAACTACAGCAATCGGAACGAAGGTAATCGCAATGTTGGTCAATGCAGAGCCATCAATGGAACTCAGCGTATTGGATTTGAAGGCCTCAACGATCGTAAAATGCGGTACCCGAACCAGCGAATTCAGAGTGAATGGTACAAATGCCTCCTTGAGGAATGTGAAATCCATAATCTTGAGGGCATCAATATGTGCGGCATCGCCGATTAATGTCAGAACCAGTGACACAAGGAATCCGGTGCCAATGCCGACAACGAACGGAATCAGCTTGATCAGCTTGGAACCGCGGATCGAGGCAATGACAATTGCCAGGAAGGTGATCACGCCAACTGCGATGGTAATCAGGCTGTAGGTATCTCCGCCGTTAGTGGACATCCAGGATGTCGCTGTACCGGAGAGAGACAGACCGATGAGTGCGACGATCGGACCAATGATGACAGCCGGCATGAGCTTGTTGACCCAGGCACTGCCAACCGCACGGATCACCAATGCGAATACTACATAGACAAGACCTGCGAACAGGATACCCAGAATAACGCCCCAATAGCCGTAATTCTGACCAAGTACTGCCGCATAAGCGCCAAGGAATGTGAAGGAGTTTCCCAGGAATACCGGACTCTTCTTCTCGGTGAAGAAGATATAGACCAGGGAACCGATACCGGCACCGAACAGCGCTGCCGCCGGATCAAAGGCAATTGTTTCTCCTGCTGCGTTTGCGAAGCTTGACATCAGCATCGGCACAAGCAGTGTCGCTGCCATGATGGCAATCATCTGCTGGAAGGCAAAGATCATTGTCTGCGAAAGCTCTGGCCTGTCTTCCACATCGCACATGAGTTTCATAAACTTCTCTCCTCCTATGAAATCCTCGCTTCTCCCTTTGAAAAAGGGTCCTGCGTACCCGCAAGACCCCTGACATCTTTTTCCCTTTATAAAAACAACTCTGTCGTCATCTTGCCAGCATCACAGTGCCGAATTAAAGACTTCTTCGAGTATACTAACACGGTGCCCAATCAAACTCAATAAAAATGTGAAATCATGTGAAATGAGCACTTGTTTAGCACTCTGCTCACATGTGTGCTAAAGTACTATCGATTGAAAGGAGGACTTTATGAATCAGGTAGACAGACCAAAAAAGCCTCTCATTTATTATTATGCAATCGTACTGCTGGCCATTGCCCTGCTGAATCTGTTCGCGATTCCCGCACTGAATCAGCGCCAGATCCAGGAAGTGGACTACGGTACCTTTATGAAAGCAACCGAAAATCAGGAGATCAAGGAAGTTCAGATTGAAAACAACCAGATCCTGTATACCTTGCGCAGTGACGAAAAACAGATTTACAAGACCGGACTTATGAATGACCCGGGTCTTACCGAGCGGCTGTATGAATCCGGGGCAGAGTTTTCCTCCGAGATTCAGGAACAGGCATCCCCTCTGGTAAGCTTCCTGCTGTCCTGGGTAATCCCGCTTGCCATGTTCGTTATTCTCGGTCAGCTGCTGACAAGACGCTATATGAACCGGGAAGGCGGCGGCAACTCGCTGATGTTCAATCTTGGCAAGTCCAATGCTCGTGTCTATATCAAATCCACAACCGGCATCCTGTTCAAGGATGTGGCCGGTGAGGATGAAGCAAAGGAATCCCTGCAGGAAATCGTACAGTATCTCCATGACCCGAAACAGTACAGTGAAATCGGTGCCAATATGCCAAAAGGCATCCTGCTGGTAGGTCCTCCGGGAACCGGAAAGACGATGTTGGCAAAAGCGGTAGCCGGTGAATCAAATGTGCCGTTCTTTTCCATGAGCGGATCGGAATTCGTTGAAATGTTTGTCGGTATGGGCGCATCCAAAGTGCGTGACCTGTTCCGTCAGGCAAAGGAAAAAGCGCCGTGCATCGTATTTATCGATGAAATCGATGCGATCGGCGGAAAGCGTGTCGCAGGAAATCTCGGAGGCAATGATGAGCGCGAACTGACGCTCAACCAGCTGCTTACTGAAATGGACGGCTTTGAAAGCAACAACGGCGTTGTGATCCTTGCGGCAACCAACCGCCCGGAGAATCTTGACCCTGCATTGCTGCGGCCTGGACGCTTTGACCGCAGAGTTCCGGTGGAACTGCCGGATCTCAAAGGCCGTGAAGATATCCTTAAGGTTCATGCCAAAAAGGTTAAAACCGAACCTGATATCGACTACAACACGATTGCCCGCATGGCCAGCGGTGCCAGCGGCGCAGAACTGGCGAATATTATTAATGAAGGCGCTCTGCGTGCTGTACGGGAAGGACGCAAGACCGTAACCCAGAAAGACCTGGAAGAAAGCATCGAAGTTGTCTTTGCGGGCTACCAGAAGAAAAATGCCATCCTGACCGATGCGGAAAAGAAAATGGTTGCGTACCATGAGACCGGCCATGCGCTGGTCGCTGCACTGCAGACACACAGTGACCCGGTACAGAAGATCACGATCATCCCCCGCACCAGCGGTGCCCTTGGCTATACCATGCAGGTAGAAGAAGGCAACCACTACCTGTATTCCAAAACAGAGCTGGAAAACAAGATCGCTACCCTGACAGCCGGACGTGCTGCAGAGGAGCTGAAATTTGACTCCATTTCAACCGGTGCCTCCAATGACATCGAACAGGCAACGAAGATTGCCCGTTCCATGATCACCCGATACGGCATGAACGAAGACTTTGACATGGTTGCGATGGAACATGTCCAGAACCAGTACCTTGGCGGTGATACCTCCCTCTCCTGCAGTGAGACTACAGCAGCGGAAATCGACCGCAAAGTCATTGATCTGGTCAAAGCCCAGCATGCCAAAGCCAGAAAACTGCTGCAGGATCATATGGAAGATCTGGACCGGTTATCGGAATACCTCTATTCCAAAGAGACGATTACCGGTGAAGAGTTCATGAATATCCTCAATCACAGGGAGATCGTACCGGCAGAAGCCTGAGGAGAACGGTGATGAACGATAAATTCCCATACGAACAGACCCTGCCTGATGGATCGCAGCTTTACTCCGAAAATCCCTGCACCATCCCGGAAGGAATGTGCTTATTGATCACAAGGGAGGGAACCAGGTATCTTGGCAGCTTTACAGATGGCAAAAAAGAAGGCCCCTTTACCGTTGAGGATAAGGATGCCGTGATCCATTGCTCGTTTCATAACAACAGCCAGGCTTCCCAGGGCACCATCGCCTACAAAAATGGAGATTATTATGAAGGCCGCCTGGAGGATGGGAAGCCCAATGGCTATGGAATCCTGAAATTCCGGGACGGAATTGAATTTCGCGGGGACTTCGAGAACGGACTGCTCGATGGTCTTGACTGCGAGATTCACTATCCAAACGGCGATATCTACAAAGGACATTTTTCCAAAGGCGTCCGTTATATGGACGGCACTTACATCAAAGGACAGAAGCATGAATAAACCCAGCGGCGCTGGGTTTATTCGTTTCTCAGATTGTTGTCATTCACTGCGGGATATCCAGATACCAGTAGTCAAACTTCATGGATCCGCATAGGTCCGTCATCAGCTGAATCACATCCGGGCTCAGCGCCTCAAACTCAATGACTGTCACATCATCACCTGCGAACCCCTTGAAGTCTGTGGATTCCACATCAAGTGTCAGGCGGTAATCATCCACCGTATATGAACCGCTGTAATGGCCCATTCCGGAAAACAGATTTTCCGTCAGAACAAATGTTCCTTCCGGCTCAAGTACCAGTGTCGGACAATACGGGTCATTAAACATCTCACTTTTACTGATATAGGTCCTCGTTACGGTAACTTCACCGACTTCCTGCGGCGGTTTGATCGTTCCCGAATTATCATCTGGTTCCGCTGTCGCATCAATCGGTTCAGGAATTACGCTTGGGATTTCACTCGGTACCGGTTCAGGCTGTTCTGGAAGCGGTGTGCTGCTGGCTGTCTGACTGGAACCGCATCCAACAAGCAGAAGTCCTGTAAGCATAACGATAATCTGTTTCACAGAAATTTCCTCCTGTTATTCACTGAGATAGCTGACAAGGTCCAGAATCGATACAGCTGCCGGCTCATCGGAATTCTTCTGAACCGCTGCGGCATAGATCTGTTCTGACGCGTCTTCCATCCGGGTGCCCTGGGCCAGAATCAGATATGTCGTTTCCGATTCGGCCAGCAGCACCAGTGGTGACAATACCGCCTCACTAAACGACTCCGTCCCTTTGGCAAATGCAGTATTTACTTCCGGCTCCAGTACGACCGCATTGGCACGGTTCGGATTGACTTCCCAACCGCCCGCAAGGCCTGCTTTTATACCGGAATCTGTCGTTTTCAGAGCAGATGGATCAATGACTGCTTCATGTTCGATGGAGGCTCCGCCATCCAGCGCCGCATAAACCTTCACGATTTCCCAGTCAGCTGAGGCATCTGTTTCCTTCAGACAGAGATAGGCATAATTGGTTCCGGAAACAACCTGACTTGCCAGTACAGCCACCGGGGTAAAAGATCCGTCACTGTCCTCGGAAGCCCTGGCAAAAACAGTCTTTTCCTCCTCGGTCACAACAGGGGTCATAATCGCTGTATGAACTGTCCAGCCGGAACCGGTTTCCACCGGAACTGCTTCCTTTGGTTCTGGTTTTGTTGCACATGCGGAAAGCAGCAGGACTGCCACCACCGCACCTGTAAGCCATCGTTTCATTGTCTCCTCCAGTTATTTTCTTTTTTTCCATTTTATCATCCAGAAATCAAGACAGGTACTCTGCTTTGTGACATAATAGCGGTGTTATGCGAACTAAACGAAAATTGCGGAAGCCCGTGATCATCACCCTGATCCTGGCCGGTGTACTGGTGGTGGCTGGAATTCTGTTTGCCCGTCACCTGGAAAACCAAAAAGAACAGCAGATTCTGAACTCCATTGCATTGGAGCTGGATACGTCCAAACTGACCGTTGAAGCAGGAAGCACTTTCAATCCCATGGATGCGATCCTTCAGTGTGATGGCGATGTGCAGATCGAAGGGACGATCGATACCGGTACTGCAGGAACACAGCACATTACGTATATTGTTTCGAAGCCTATATCTCAGAAGAAAACCGTATCCAAGGAATTCCCGGCTGAGGTTACAGTGGTCGATACTGCTGTTCCGGAAATCCTGCTGGCGGAGGAAATCGTATTGATTAATAAAGATGATGCTTATGACCTGAACTCCAATATTACCTCGGTCACAGATGGAAGAGACGGCACTCTGCCGAACGCAGAGACACTGGAACCAGGTACGTATACGGTTTCCGTAGAGCCGGATCTGGCAACAGGCGGAGATCATCTGGTTACCGTTACCGCAATGACCGCTTCCGGCAATACCAGTGAAGCTTCCTATCACCTCGTAATTAATGAAGCTGCAGCTTCAGAGAACCCCTACCGCATCCGGATCAACCGCCTGCTGAACTGTGTAACGGTCTATGCGATGGATGAAACCCATGCCTATACCGTGCCTGTTCGGGCAATGGTCTGCTCCACCGGCGCCGCTACTCCAGTCGGCACCTTCCATACCTTTAACCGCAGTACCTGGCGGGCGTTGTTTGGAGGGGTATACGGGCAGTATGCGACCGACATCGTCGGTGACATTCTGTTCCACTCCGTGCCGTATTATTCCATGAATAAAAATGATCTGGAATATCAGGAATACAATAAACTCGGCACTGCCGCATCCATGGGCTGTATCCGTATGGCGGTGAATGATGTATTATGGGTATTCAACAACTGTCCAATTGGTACAGAAGTTGAGATATACGATGATCCTGACAGCCCGGGTCCTCTGGGAAAACCAGAACCGATTCAAATTGATGAGGAAAGTGATATCCGGGGCTGGGATCCCACTGATCCGGATCCTGCGAACCCCTGGAATTCATAAACAAGCAGTGGATTTTTCCAAAATCTGTCGTATATAGGTATGTAACGAGAGTATTTAGAGGAGTCAGAACATGAAGAAAACGATTGAATCAATTTTTGAAGAAGCTGATTTCTCAAAGGAAAGCAACCACCGAAACCTACTGTTTTACGAACTATTTCAAAAGCCGGTTCCGGTTCCTGAAGGACCACACGGAAAAGTGGAGCTGAACTTTGAGTCATTAGGTGCGATTGCCGGAGGCAAACAGGAACGGACAAGCTATGAGGCATTCCGCTCAATTGTTATAAGTCTTCTGAAGTCAGTAGATGAGGATGCGCTGAAACAGCTGTATACGCAGTTCCTGGCTGCCAATGAAATCAGACCGGTATCGGTAGAAACCTTTCTCAGATCCGCAAATCTGCTGAAGTGAGACCGCGCGGCGGTCTTTTTCATTTAGGGAGATAAAAGAAATCCGCCTTCTGCAGACGGATTTCGTTTTGATTCAGGATTTTATAGGGGGAAAGGTCAAATTTCTTTGACACTTTTACTATAACGAACAGCTGTGTGAGGAATTTGTCAGGTTTGTGAAAAAATGATGAATTCTGGGGATTTGCATTACAATTAATACAAGGAGGTATCACATTATGGCTATTGATCCGAAATACTTCATTCATGATGACGATCGCGCTGCACTTGATGCGCTGAAATCCATTCCGGGCTTTACAGCTCTGATCAAAGGGTTCATGAAAGACTGGAACGAAAACCAGTTCCGCATTCTGAACATGTCCTCGCGGGTACGGCTCAGTGAAACACAGCTTCCAACCTACTATGGAATGCTTGGGCCTATCTGTGAAAAGCTCGGCATTGAGGTGCCGGAGCTGTATCTCGAAATGAATGTCGTTCCAAACGCCTATACCTACGGAGATACCAAACCGTTTATTGTCATTACATCCGGGCTGCTGGACGCCCTGCCGGACCATCTGATCCGTACCGTGCTTGCGCATGAATGCGGACATATTGCCTGCCATCATACGCTGTATCGCACCATGGGTGCGATCATCCTTGGCGGTACATCCATTGTGCCGGGAATCGGTACGCTGATTTCACTGCCGCTCAGAATCGCCTTTGCCTACTGGATGCGCTGTTCTGAATTCTCCGCTGACCGTGCAGCGGTTCTTTGTGAAGGAACCAGCGCTTCAGTCGTAGAACTGTGCATGCGTTTGGCTGGATATACGCAGCGCATTACCGATCAGGCAAGTACGGAAGAATTCCTGAAGCAGGCATTGGAATATAAGGCACTGCTGAAGGACAATATGTGGAATCAGTCATTGGAATTCATGATTCTGGCCGGTCAGAGTCATCCTCTTACCGCGGTACGTGCGTATGAAGCGGATGCCTGGGGGCGTTCTGAATCAACACAGGCGCTGATGACTTACCTTTCTGAGCGAAACCAGGGCATTTCGCCTAAAAAAATCCCGGTTTCAGGCTCTGCGGCTTCCTTTATCGGCCGCAATGCTGCAGAAGTACAGCAGGAGCTCTCAGCAGCCGGCTTTACCAGCATCCAGACCGAACGTATCACGAGCGCAGAAAACCGGCAGCCGGGTGAGATCTGTGCGTTCTCCATTGCCGGAGATTCCACATTCAAGGAACTCAGCTGGTTCACACCGGATGCGCTGATATCACTCACCTACTATGAACCGCTATCCGAGGCAGAGGAAATGCAGCTCCATCCAAATGAAGTCCGGATGCCGGAATCTTCGGACAGCTATATTGGAAGACCATGGAAGGAAGTCTGCCAGGAGCTGGTTAAAGCCGGCTTCCGCAATATTGTTACCGTAAAAACAAATGCCAGCCGTCCCCTCTTCACAAGAGAAGACGGTATCCGTTCTATCACCGTAAACGGAATCGACACCTTTGAACAGGGAACCTGGTTTACACCGGACAGCGCAATCCGCGTTGTTCATTACGGATCGTAACCCATCACATCCCTGCAGAATCTAACGTAACTGTTCAGAAAAAGCCTGGAAATGTTCCGGGCTTTTCAGTTCATCGTGATAGCGGCATGATTCAGTTTGGATGCGACGCGCAGATTCACATCATTGAACAGCATCAGCTCTTCATCTGACAGCTCGCTTTCATCAATCGCATCAATGGAAGACTCCCACTCAGACAGTTTTCCCATCAGTGACATGTAATCTGTCATCATGGACAGACTGTTATCAGAGCTGCTGTATTTCTGCATGAACGCAATGTATTCATCATAGAACGCCTCATAGTCTTCCATGTACTTTCGGAATTCCGGTCGGACGCCGGCTACAGCAGGCGCTTTGGTCGGCTCTGGTTCCGCTGCAGGTTCACTGCGTTCCACGGCAGACGGTTCTGTTGTTGGTTCCGGTGTCGTTTCCTGTACTTCCGGCACGGGTGTTTCTTCTTTTGGAGCCTGCAGTGACAGAAACATCTGGCTGCGCGGTTCCGCTTCGATCACCACAGAATAGCCTTCCGCATTCGCTGCGGAAAAGGAGCCCTCATCCCGCACGTAATTCTCCGTAAAGCCTGCCTCCATCACCGCATCGACATACTGCTTCACTGCTTCCCGGTCCATTTCACCAAACCGTACTTCCAGATGATCCGCGCGGTCCAGTTCCACAATTCCTTTGGCAGAAGAAGGAGATGGCAGTACCGACGCCAGTTCACTGATCGGCCATTGAATGTCATCCAGCTCCTCTGGTGCTTCTGCGTAGATTTTCATCTGTTTCTCAGTGGTATCGTAGCTGAGTTTTACAAGGTATCCATCCGCATCATAGCCCTGGAAGCCAGACCCTTCACTTGCGTCATCCGTAAAGGTCTTTCTGCACTGTGACACGTACGATGCGTAATCATCCGCACCGGTTTTATCTACCGTGACAGACAGTGTTTCGGATGTGCTGGTGTTTACGGTTCCATAAGAAGATTTTGGTTTTGGCAGACGTGCGCTCAGTTCTGTTTCCGGCCAGACATAGGTTTCGTATGTTTTTGTGCTGAACAGCATCAGAAACGGCACAGCCAGCACACACGCCAGCATGGTCATCACAAACGGCGGCACTTTGAATCCTTTAATGGTCTGAATATGACCGGTTGCGATCAGCCACGAAGTCGCAAGAATGATCAGCTGCAGGAAGGCAATCAGCCCTGCCAGAATCTTATGTTCCTTAAAGGCTGTAAACATGCACAGGGCACAGATGACCATAAAGATGATCATGAATTTGCCGACTTTTCCTTTCTTGAACTTCTCGATCTTCAGCTCTTCCTGACGCCGCTGTTCTTCCTGATATTTCCGATCATTCAGCTCCGCCTCCTTCAGCTTCGCTTCATCCCGGATGTTGATGACTGTTTTCTGTACTTCTGCGTCCAGTACGACTGTTTTGGAACAGTACGGACAGGTAATTACCGTATCCTGTTCCTTTACATGCAGCTCCCCTCCGCAGTAAGGGCATTCCATCTTAATCAGTTTCATTCGCTTCCTCCCACTTTCTTTCACCCTAACGGCGTTCCCGCCGGAACGGTCAATGCAAAAACAGGGTGTCTATCCTCCCAGTTTCCGGATCAGTGCCTGCAGATTTTTAATCTGTACGGTTTTGGCATCCCGTTCCTTCTGCAGACGCACTAGCGCCTGCTTCAAAACCGCTGTCGGATCACTGCAGGACGCATCCAGCAGACAACGGATCTCCTGAATGGAAAGCCCTGCTTCCCGATACTCCAGTATCCGCTCCAGCCGGATAAGCGAAGCAGCGTCATAGAGCTTGTAGTTCTGCGATCCGGTTCGTTTTGCCGGCTTCAGCAGTCCTGCCCGATCGTAATAGAACAGGGTCTTTCGCGTAATTGCGAATCGTTCACACAGCTCGCCGACCGTGTACAGATGTTGTTCTCTGGATGTTTGCACGGATCCTTCCTTTCCGTACTCATCCTAGTAGGCAGGATGAAAAAGCGATATGCCCAAAAAACTTCCAAACGGTCAGGACAGAAACCTGCTGTGCGGCATCTCATCGCATGGATCCGCAAGCTTCACGTCATATGTCACATTGCATATGAGATCGTTCAGAAGCTTATTCACCTCCTTCTTGCTTGTGCCGGACGCATACATAAGCTCACGCATCCGGTCCATCAGCTCACAATGGATATCCAGCAATGCCCAGATTTCCTCCTCATCCTCAAAATCCCACTTCCTTGTAAGCAAACGCATCACACTGTCTGAATCCAGGCCTGCGATCTTCAGATATGCGATTTCCCGCAGGACCTCCGCAAAAATGACATTCTGTTTCCGGTTAACGACGACAATTCTTTTCTCCATAATTCCCTCCTGCTTATCTATTAGTCAGGAACTGAAAAAACCCCGCAAAAAATATTTTTTTTCGGGCATTTGTCTTGGCTAATCATTTTCTCTTCTGCTATGTTGGAAACAGAAGTCAGGCAGAAGCTGCTATCGCCTTCAGGAAACTCTCTCAAAGCCTGCAGAAGGAGACACATCATGTTAAGTCTGAACGAAGTCGCTTCCGGCAAATCATGCAGTGTAATCTGGCTTATCGGAGCACTCGGTACACTGCTGGAACAGCACCTTTCCGTAAACCTGG
Source organism: Solobacterium sp. (assembly GCA_017514525.1). Lineage (GTDB taxonomy): Bacteria > Bacillota_I > Bacilli_A > Erysipelotrichales > Erysipelotrichaceae > Bulleidia. Next base: position 18,346 of record JAFWJY010000208.1, read on the forward strand.
AGGATTCCCTGCAGATGGTTCTGAATCTTGGAGAAGACGGAGTCATCGTCTCAAAAGACGGCAGACGCTTTGCGATGGACTCTGCCACAGCACACGCGATCAAGGTAGAACTGCTGTACTGATAAAAAAAAGGAATCGCATTGGATTCCCTAATTTTCAAAGATTCTCACCTGCAAACTGCAATTTCATATTCCCTGTGGCAATATCAGAACGTGCATTGCACGTTTTTTATTGTTTCAGATTTCCGTTGCGGATATTCTCCTGTATCAGTTCATCCGCCGCAGAAAAAAGCACTTCGGAGCCAAGCCTTGTCTTATTCTAACGTCCGTATACCTGTGCTGAAGTGACGTCATGTTCCTTCCAGTCGCCGCCTTCATTACTATGATTCAGCAGTAATGGCTGAAGATTGTCCATCGCATGCGCAAATTCGCTTCCGATGTTTCATACGCCTCAAACTCATCGAACAACGCAATCATTTCATCCCGCTGTTCTTCCGGCAGAAGGGAATAGATGCGCTGCTTTGCGGCATCTTCGCGTTCCTTCTGTGTTTGCAGGCTTTCTTCATCATAGGCATAGGTATCACCGGCGTCGATCTCCACAATATCATGGATGAGACACATGATCATGACCCTGGCAATGTCCACTGCTTCATTGGCGTATTCTTTCAGAAGATATGCCATGATGCTCATATGCCAGGCATGTTCCGCATCATTTTCCTTCCGGCCGTGCCCGGAAAGTGAAGTCTGCCGGAAGATATTCTTTTCCTTATCGATTTCCAGACAGAAGTCCAGCTGTTTCTTCAGCCGTTCATCCATGTGAAAGCTCCTTTCCTGCCACATCATACTGATGGGCAATACGCGTGAGTGCATTAACAAGCGGCTGATATAACAGCGCGGTGATGACTGTGTTGGATCCGGCATGAATCAGATCATACGGGATCCCGCTGATCCACCAGGCAACCGCTGTTTTCCAGCCGAACAGCGGAATGGATGCCGCACTGCTGAGTGCTCCAAAGGCCAAGCCAAAGGTTCCTGCCAGCAGTACATATGCCCATACCGACTTCTGTTTTCGGATCAGCCAGGTCAGCCATACCAGCAAAGGCCATAAATAGAAATAAACAATCGACCAGGTGCCAAAGCCCCACCACATGCATTCAAGCAGCGCAAACAGGAGTACTGCCGCAAGCGTCTTTCTCCAGCCGAATACTTTGGTATAAACGATTACCAGCAGTGTAATCACCTCAACGTTCGGCAGTGCATTAAGCAGAAACTTTCCCGCTTCCATAACCGCAACCATTGCGGCAATCGTTACTAATGTTCGTATCTGTCGTCCTGCTTTACCCATTGTTATTCACTGGTTTCACAAACAAAGGAAAAAGCGTCTCCATCCTTAACCGGCTGCTGATCCGCACCAAGCTGGCCATATTCTCCATTGACATAGATTGCCCAGTAAGTCCCTGTTGTGCTGTAATCCGCCACAATCCCGTTAATGGAAGTGATAAACAGACCATAGCCGCTGTCTGAACCTTCATAGGTAAAATCCGTTGTCCGGGTAAGCTCATCCATTACCTGAGAAAGTGTTTCGGCATTGGTTTTCAGTTCATACTGTTTCTCTTCCGCCTGGATCGGCGATACGGTTACCGTTACGGTCTTCGTTCCCGCTGTTGTCTTTGGACCAAATACACGGTAAACGCCAAACATCATGGCTGCTGCGACAAGCAGTCCAGCCACCCATATCATCAGTTTCTGATTTTTCATACGCACCTCTTGTTTCATTATAACGGCATCCGCATAATCTGACATGCCACCAACCTTCCCGACAACTATCATTTGTATTGGGATTTTTCTTTAAACCACATACAATACAATCAAGGAGAACAATCACATGAAAAGGCTTGGATTTGGGACAATGCGCCTGCCGCTTCTGAATCCGGAAGACCACACCACAATTGACCTTGAACAATATAAACAAATGGTTGATCTGTTTCTGGAACGCGGTTTTACGTATTTTGACACCGCATACCCATACCATGGAGAGTGCTCTGAACAGGCCTTAAAGGAAGCACTTGTAAAACGATATCCGCGTGACCGCTATGTATTGGCAGACAAAATGCCAATCATCCGTGTCACTTCTGCCGAAGATTACCCTCGCTATTTCAAGGAACAGCTGGAACGCTGCGGCGTTGAATATTTCGACTATTACCTGCTCCATAACATGGGGCGCGACCGTTATATCAACACACAGAAGTTCGGCGGGTTCGAATTTCTGCAGCAGCTGAAGGAAACCGGCAAAGCAAAGCACATCGGCTTTTCCTTCCATGATGATGCAGAAACGCTGGATCAGATTCTCACCGAACATCCGGAAGTCGAGTTTGTACAGCTGCAGATCAATTATCTGGATTGGAACGGTGCTGTAGCACAATCCGGAAAGTGTTACGAAACAGCCGTCAGACATGGTAAGAAAGTCATGGTGATGGAACCGGTAAAAGGCGGTACGCTGGCAAAGCTCCCGGAACAGGCCAATTCCCTGTTCCAGTCTTTCTACCCGGCACCAGCTCCTTCCCCTGCCTCGCTTGCGATCCGCTATGCGGCATCGCTGCTTGAAGTGGAAATCATATTAAGCGGGATGAGCTCACTGGAACAGCTTGACGACAATACCTCCTACATGCAGGAATTCAAACCACTGACCGAGGCGGAATGGAATCTTGTCGATGAGATTACATCCATTCTCAATCAGACGATCAAAGTGCCTTGTACCAGCTGCAGATACTGTCTGGAAGAATGCCCGATCAGCGTCAATATTCCGGATTACTTTGGCCTGCTCAATCTGCATGCGGTTACCGGTCAGAAAACAAATATGTACTATCAGCGCTTTTCCATGAATCACGCAAAAGCTTCTGAGTGTCTGAAATGCGGCAAGTGTGAACACATCTGTCCGCAGCACATTCCGATTCGAAGCTTCCTGGAGGAATTTGCGGCATTGTATGAAACTCCTGCCGCCTGAATACAATCCAGCAATAAATAAATCAGCACCACCCGTAAAACGGGTGGTTTGCTCTGAGGCTATAAGCCTCTGATTGCAAGCCAGCGCCTTAAGACGCTGGCTTCTTCATACTTCATATGTCGAAGCCTCTCTTTGCATTTGCAACTGTCACAGGCCGTCAACGGCCTTATTATTACTTCTTGTTCTGATTTGGCTTTCTTACCTCTTTATCTTCACCAAACGGATCTTCGTATTCTTTCACGCTCAGCTTATCCTTCGCTATGTCATCCTTTTCCTGATCCCGGATATACTTCCGCACAGTTGCCTCATTCAAGCCAACTGTGCTCACGTAATATCCATCTGCCCAAAAATGTCGGTTTCCATACTTGTACTTCAAGTTGGCGTGATATTCAAATATCATCATCGCCGACTTTCCCTTCAAATACCCCATGAAGCTACTCACGGACATCTTTGGCGGTATTGAAACCAGCATATGCACATGATCAGGCATCATATGCCCTTCGATTATTTCAACTCCTTTGTATGCACATAATTTCTTGAAATATCCGATTATGTCTTTCCGCAGCTGATTGTATATCACCTTTCTTCTATATTTCGGAGTGAAGACTATATGGTATCTTGTATAATATTTCGTGTGTGCCAATGAATCGTATTTCTTGGCCATTTCGCACCCTTCCTTTCTATGCTAGTGACTTCGACAATCACCATCATAG
>JAFWJY010000209.1 GCA_017514525.1 Solobacterium sp.
CGTGATCAGCTGGGACTGACCGATGATAATACCCTTGGTGAAGTTAGAGCGCTTTTGGCTAAGAATATCAGTGACATTGACAATGGTCTTAATGAAGGACGGGCAAAAATTGCGGAATCGGAAGCTTATATCAACGCCATGGCAAAACAGCTGGCGGATGGTGAAGCAGAACTGAATCAGAAGCTTGCGGAAGGCCAGGCACAGATCGATGCAGGCTGGGTGGAAATCGCTGAAAACAGACAGAAACTATATGATGCCAGGGTTCAGCTGAATCAGGGCTATTTTGAGTTGAATCGACAGAAGGCAGAAGGCTGGAGCGAACTGGTAAAAACCAAGAATGAACTGGACAGCGGCTGGCAGGAACTGGAAGATGCACGTGTAGAACTGGCGGATGCCAAGGAAGAAATCGATAACTTGGAAGCTGCAGAGTGGACCGTACTGGATCGTTCGCAGCACTATGCGTCTGAAACATATCGTCAGACGATTCAGCAGATGAAGGCGATTGCCCGTATTTTCCCATTCTTCTTTATCGCAGTTGCTGCACTGGTATGTCTTACAACAATGACCCGCATGGTGAATGAAGAAAGGGGACAGATTGGTATTTTCCGTGCGTTAGGTTTCAGTAAGTTCCAGTGCTCCTTTGCATATCTCTATTATGCAGGACTGGCTTCTGTAATCGGCTCTCTGTTTGGGGCTGGTGTTGGATTGGCCACATTCCCGCGAATCATTTATGATACCTGGCGAATGTTGTATATCCTGCCAAAGATGAAAATGGACATACCATGGGGAACGGTAATCGGTTCGCTGGTTGTCTTCTTACTAATGATGGAAGGTGTTACGCTTTATGTCTTGAGCGAGGATATGAAGGAAGTACCTTCGGCGGTCCTAAGGCCTAAGTCGCCAAAACTGGGAAAAGATATTTTACTCGAGAAGATTTCGGTTATCTGGAATCATCTCTCTTTCTCGTGGAAAGTTACGATCCGAAATCTCATGAGATACAAGAAGCGTATGGCTATGACAGTGCTTGGAGTCGCTGGATGTTCTGCTTTACTGGTAACGGGCTTTGGCATTTCGGATTCTATCAGTGACATTCTTGGGGTGCAGTTTAATGAAGTTGATCGGACGAATGCGGCAGTAGGGCTGAATGATGCGGGATCTGAGTCTGACAGGCGTAATGAAATTATTAGGGAGATCAAATCTGAGAGTGGCACAAAAGAGGTATACAGCATTCTCAGCTATTCCGGTAAAGTGACAAATCACAAAGCATTGGATGAAGTGGCTTATACACAGGTGTTTGATGATGCTGCAGAGGCCGCAACTATTTATAACCTGCGGGAACGAATAACCGTCACTCCGCTTCAATTGGAAACAGGATCTGTAATTATTTCGGAAAAGCTTTCTGAAAACCTTGGGTTAGGAATAGGAGACATGTTATTAATTGAAAGTAAGGATGGTATTTCGAAAGATGTACCGATCAGTGGGATCATGGAGATGTATGTTTACCATTATGTGTTAATGGACACAAAAACATACCATGATTTATTTGGTACTGTTCCAGAAGATAACAGTCTGTATCTTTCTTTGAATATGAGTACTCAGGAAATGAGTGAATTTGTGACCAGGGTTTCAGATATTGACGGAGTCGAGTCAGTTCAGCTGAATGAAACAATTATGGACAATTTCAATCAGATGATCACAGGTATCAATGGGGTAGTCTGGGTATTGATCATATCTTCCATGGCGCTTGCCTTTGTTGTACTCGGTAATCTCACCAATGTTAATATCTCTGAACGCCTGCGAGAGATCGCTACGCTGAAAGTACTTGGCTTCCGGGAGAAGGAAGTACAGAACTATATTTATAAAGAAAATAATTTATTAGTAGCGGCTGGAGCGGTAGTAGGGCTTCCGGTTGGCATGGTCCTTCACCGTTATATTATGAGGGAAGTAGAGCTCTCAAATATCATGTTTGGACGATCAGAGAGCGCCCGTACCTTTATCTATGCCTTCCTATTAACTGTACTCTTCGGGCTGCTGGTCAATTTCTTCATGCGCCGGAAACTGAACAAGATTCTGATGGTAGAATCTCTCAAGAGTGTGGAGTAGGTGGCATGCTGAGAAAACATTCCCCAATTGCACCGAAAGATAGAATCAATCATAATAGAATCATCAGGAGGATTCATATGAAGGAATTCAAAGTTTATCGCTGCAATAAGTGCAAAAAGATCATGATTGAAGTACAGGGTAGCCCATGTCCGACCATGTGCTGCGGTGAAGAAATGGTTCTTCTCAAGGCAAATACAACTGACGGTGCTGCAGAAAAGCATGTGCCGGTTGTCACAAGAGACGGAGACAAAGTCATCGTCAATGTCGGCTCCGTTGATCATCCGATGCTGGAAGAACATTTCATCCAGTTCGTTGCTTTGGAAACAGCTTCCGGCATTCAGGTGAAGTACCTGAATCCAGGTGAGGCTCCGCATGCGGAATTCCTCACTGCAGAAGCACCGGTCGCAGTTTATGAGTACTGCAACCTGCACGGATTCTGGAAGACAGAACTGTAAGCTTCAGCCAGGACATCCTGTCAGATCTTGCGACAGGGTGTTTTTTATGTGTTCAAGAAGTTGATCAGCATAACTGTATAAAACGGTGCCATTCTGGATGAACCTGCGTGAGTTTGCGGGTTTGCAATCGGGAATCGCTATGCTACAATAGGCAAGGTTTATTTATTATAGAGGATATATAGATTAGGTTAGAAGAAATGGAAAAGTTTAAGAAAAGTTGGGATTTCCATGGCCGCACGATCACCGTTGAGAACGGGGAGATCGCAAAACAGGCCGGCGGATCAGTGATTGTCCGCTACGATGACACGGTAGTGCTTTCCGCGGCTACCGCAAGTTCTCAGGCGAAAGATACCGATTTCTTTCCGCTGACAGTTGTTTACAACGAGAAAATGTATGCCAAGGGCGAGATTCCTGGTGGATTCCTGCGCCGTGAGGGCAGACCGACCGAACACGCAACCTTGACCGCACGTCAGATTGACCGTCCGATCCGTCCGCTGTTTGCGGAAGGTTTCCGCAATGAAGTGCAGATTGTAAATACTGTGCTTTCTTGTGACCCGGATCGGGATGCAGGTATGACAGCACTGTTTGGATCGTCCCTTGCATTATGTGTTTCCAATATTCCGTTTAATGGCCCGGTTTCCGGTGTCATTATCGGCAAGGTCGATGGCCAGCTGGTTATCAACCCGACCGAAGAAGAAATTGAGCGCAGCACACTCAACCTCACGGTTGCTGGTACAAAGGATGCCATCAACATGGTTGAAGCCGGTGCCAAGGAAGTTTCGGAAGAAGAAATGCTCGAAGCGTTGATGGCTGGCCATGCGGCAATTAAGGAACTGTGCGCAATTCAGGATGAAGTAATCGCAGCCTGCGCAAAGCCGAAGATGGAAGTCGTTCTCTATGAGATCGATCCGCAGATTCGTGCATTTATTGACGCAAACGGAAGAGACCGCATCATTGCGGCAGTTTCCACCCATGGCACAAAGGAAGAACGCTATGGCGCAATCGAGGCGGTTATCGAGGAAATGGTTCAGCGGGTTGCCGGTGAACTGACATGGGTCTCTGAAAAGGTCCTTGAGAAAGCCAAGCAGCAGGCTCGAGAGTATTCCGTTGAAATCGAAGCGCAGGAAGTAAGACGTCTGATTTCCGAAGACAAGATTCGTCCGGATGGACGCAAGCTTGATGAACTGCGTCCGCTGGATTCCCAGGTTGATTTACTGCCGCGCGTACATGGCAGCGCTATGTTCACCCGCGGTGAAACACAGGTCATCTCTGTTACGACACTTGGTCCGTTAGGGGAAGCACAGATCATTGAAGATCTGACCAGCCAGACTGAAAAGCGCTTCATGCATCAGTACAACTTCCCGCCGTTCTCTGTTGGTGAAGTTGGTCGTATGGGTTCTCCGGGACGCCGTGAAATTGGTCATGGCGCACTGGGTGAGCGCGCACTCCTGCAGGTGCTTCCTTCCAAAGAGGAATTCCCGTATACCATTCGTACCTGTGCGGAAGTTGTGGAATCCAACGGTTCATCTTCTCAGGCAAGTATCTGTGCCGGCACGATGTCACTGATGGCTGCCGGTGTTCCGATCAAGGCAATGGTAGCCGGTGTTGCGATGGGTCTTATCACAGTTGGTGATACCTATTCTATTCTGACTGACATTCAGGGTATGGAAGACCACTATGGCGATATGGACTTCAAGGTAGCAGGTACCCGTAAAGGTATTACCGCGCTGCAGATGGATATCAAGGTGGACGGTATTTCCGAACAGATCCTTCGTGAGGCTTTGGCTCAGGCGCATAAGGGTCGTATGGAAATTCTCGATAACATGGAAACAGCGATTTCCGAACCGCGTCCGGATGTCTCCAAATGGGCTCCGAAGTTCACAGTACTGCATATCCCGACCGACAAGATTCGTGATGTCATCGGTACTGGCGGAAAGACGATCAACCAGATCATCGAAGACTGTGATCAGGTCAAGATTGATGTGGAAGAAGACGGCACAATTGCCATCTACCATATGGATCGTGAGATGATCAACAAAGCACGTGCCATCATCGAGGATATTACTCGTGAGGCAAAGGTTGGCGAGATCTATGAGGCAACCGTTTCCGAAGTGCGTGACAGCTTCGCATTTGTCACACTCTTCCAGGGAACAGACGCGCTGCTTCATATCTCTGAAATCAGCTGGGAACGTACACCGGATATCAAGGATGTCCTGCATGTAGGTGATAAGATCACTGTAAAAGTAATCGCAATTGATGAAAATACCGGCAAGGTCAAGGTCAGTGCGAGAGAGTGCACGGAGAAGCCGGAAGGTTATGTTGAACCGAAGCGTTCTCCGAAACCGAACGGACATTCTTCCCGTTCCAATTCCAGAGGCCGCTCTGGTGAAGCATTCAGCTCTTCCAAAGTAGACCGCCGTGTCTTCCGTCGCCGCGAAGACTGATGTAACAAGATAAGAGAGAGGCCCTGTGCTTCTCTTTTTATATTTCTGAATGATTCTGTTCTGAAAATGGTAAAATCTTGGCATGACTGAAACCAAGGAAGACCGTATCCTGCATGCAGGGAAACTGCTGAAGGAACTGGAAGATATGAAAGCTTCGATTCGCAGTGAATCGATTCGTTCTTTATTGTCAGAAACCCGCAGGGCAGTTGAAGAACTGCGGGATGCACAGTATCTCTTTGACAGTGGGGAAAAGGAGCTGATCCGGCTTTATGAACGCTATCTGCCATATCTGCTGGACATCCTGAAACAGTATCAGGCATTGGAAGTCTCCGGAAACTATGAAGCGATCCTGAAAAGCCGCAGCCAGCTGGAAAAAACACTTGCACAGATGAACGATACAATAAAAACCGTCACAAAGATCCTCCCGCAGGATGAGATTGATGAGGCAAATGCCCGTGCAAAAGCGGAAGAACTTCGCAGGCTGCTCGAAGAACAACGCAACAGTGTGATAAAATAATACGGCTTATGAGAATGCGCAAGAAAAAATGGGCGGACCCTTATATTGCGGAACATACGGAATTTGCGGTCCAGATCCCGAATGAATATAAAGGCAGATGGAAACAGCTGCTGCAGACCGATTCGCTTCATGTCGAGATTGGCATGGGCAAAGGCGACTACCTGCATCACATGGCAGTCGCCAATCCGGATACCGGATGGATCGGCATCGAAAAGGATCACAGTGCAGCGGCAGTAGCGCTTCGCAAACTGGTGGAATCCACCGATTATGATGGCAGAAATGAGCGCATCATTGTCGGCGATGCAGAACAGATCACAGACTGGTTTGGAGCAGGTGAAATTGATGTGATTCATCTGAACTATTCTGATCCATGGCCTAAAACCTATACCCACAAGCGCAGACTGTCTTCCAAGCGCTTTCTGGAACGATACCGGTTGCTGCTGTCCGCAGATGGCTGTATCCGCATGAAGACCGATAACAAAGGCCTTTTCGAAGACAGTGTGCTGTATTTTCTGGAAAACGGTTTTACATTTACCGAGTTTTCCGTTGATTATCGACGCAATCCGCATCCGGAAGATGCGATCACGGAATATGAGAATCGCTTTATGGAGCTGGGTCAGCCAATCTACCAGCTCTGCGCAAAGCGGCAGGAGGCAGTTCATGAAACAGCTGAATAAACTGATTCTGGTGCTCGCGGCAGCACTGTTTACCGGCTGCGCCAGACTCAGCGGCAATTACGAAGATGAGCTCAACCGCAGAATCGAACGGGCGGTAACCTGTTCGGTTGCACGGCCCAACTATACCCATGACATCTATACCTATTACCGGGAACCTTCCATCGGCCGCATCAGCAGTGATGAGACCAGCAATACGTTCCTGATGGATGATGTCAAATTTGTAATGAACCTCAGAATTTCTTCCATTATCAATCAGAAGTACTATACCGATGCCTCTGATACTACCTCGCTGGAGAATATGGAGAAAGTGGCAGAGAGCAGCGGGACATTCAATGACTACGATGGCAACGAACATCCGTTCCGTGTAACCTTGTACCGGCTTGCGGAAAACATGTATGTCTATACCGTAACGGATCAGGTGGAGTTCTTTGCGATTGCCAATGATCTGCAGGCACTGCAGGCGGCAGAGACAATGGTGCGGATGGCACGTTCCATCCGTGTTGATCAGGATGCGGTAATTGCCACATACTCCGGTCGTCAGACCATTGATTATACACGCAAGCGTCTGGAGCTCTTCCAGAATATTGTGCCGGAGAACGGTGTCATAGATGAACTGTTTGAAGGCTATGGAAGTTATGCCGGACAGGCGGATGGCGAATACTTCGGTGACAACTACAACGATGACATGGTTGACAGTGAAGGCCTGGATTTCTCACAAGGTGATGAGCAGCTGGAGGGATATGACAGTGCGCCAGAACCTCCCGCAGCGGAAGAACCGGTGGGAGATGCAGAACAGCCGACGGGAGATGCGGAAGAAACCCTGCCGCCGGAAACAGAGTAACTCTTAACAAGTCAAACGAAATAGAATAAAATCAATTAGGTATTTAAAGGAGATTTACGATGCTGAAGAAATTACAGAATCTGTTATTTGAAGATGATGAAATCGACGAAGAAGAAGAGGAAGAGGTCGAAGAAGAAGTTGAAGAAGTAAAGCCTGCCAAAAAGAAGCGCGGCAGACATCGTAAGGAAGAAGAGGAAGAAGAGGTATACGAGGAACCGATTCCACAGCCGTCCTATCAGGCTAAAGTGGAACCGACACCGGCTCCTGCACCTGCACCAGTACAGAAGCCTGTTTTAAAGCGGGTTGAAGTGACGCAGGCGATTTCCGTTCCAAAACCGGAACCGGTACAGGAAGCTCCTGCATTTAACAATAATGCGGCATTCCAGAGACCGTCAGCACCTGTCCAGCATGCCTCACCGCGTCCGATTTCCACCAGTCGTCCGGTGGAACCGGCTCCGGCATTCAACATTCCTACACCTCAGCAATCTTCCTTTGGTATTTCTGCAGATGATTCAGCAGTGAAACCGGCAGACCACCGCGCGCAGACCAACCGTCGTCAGGAGATCAAGCGCCCGGCATCTACCGTATATGAATTCCGTCCGGTTATTTCACCGATGTTTGGCGTCGATGAAAAGGACATTAACATGATGTCTTATTCCGCCAAGAATGAACCGCAGCCGGAATTGAATCAGGCACGCGCAACATCGCAGGTGCTTTCTCCGATCTATGGCGCTGACCAGGAAACGACTCCTGCCGCCAATGAAAAGGTGGAGATTCCAAGTTTTGATGGCTCTGCTTATCAGCCGCAGCCGCAGCCGGATGAAAATACCTTCCCGGAATTCTCACTGGATGATATTCTTTCAGCCCGGGATGAGGAATTCAATCGTCAGAATGTCTTTGACACCAATCAGGAATACCGTACACCGGATATTGATGAAACAGCTGTCATTGACTCCAACCAGTATTCTCCATATGATCAGCAGACGCTTGATTTTGACCGGAATCGATAATTATGTACTACTTTATAGGAATTAAAGGGACAGGCATGGCAGCACTTGCCTGTCTCCTTGATGATTTAGGGGAAGAAGTGAAGGGAAGCGATCTTCCAAAGCATTTTTTCCCGGAAGATGAGCTGCGCAGAAGAGGCATCGAGATTCTCGATTTTGATCCTGCTAATATCAAGGACAACATGCATGTAATCATTGGCAACGCCTTTCTGGAAGACTTCCCGGAAGTGGCGGCAGCACGGTCAAATCCGACCTGTCAGTGCATGCGCTATCATGAGTTTGTCGGCAAGTTTATCCGCAAGTATATGACGATTGCGGCCGCTGGTTCCCATGGCAAAACGACCACGACTGGCATGTTGGCATGCATGATGAAGGAATTCGGTCCAACCGGGTATCTGATTGGCGATGGAGACGGCAGTGTTGCCAAAGATACAAAATACTTCTGTCTTGAGGCAGATGAATTCCAGCGTCATTTCCTGTCGTATTATCCGGAATATGCCATCATCACCAATGTGGAGATCGACCACGTGGACTACTTCAAGGATGAAGCGGATTACCGTTCTTCCTATGAAGTGTTCTCGCAACAGGTAACCAAGGCACTGGTTATCTATGGGGAAGATACAGAAGCACGCAAGCTGAAGCTTTCCGAACAGGTTCCGCATTACTGGTATGGTGAGGCGGAGAATGATGATTTCCGTGCTGTTAATATTGAGGAACGCTCTGATGGAATGACCTATTCGGTGATATTCCAGAATCAGACGCACGGACCGTTTAATTTCCCGTTTGTCGGCCACCATCTGCTGTTGAACAGTATGGCATGCGTTGCCATCGGGATTCTGGAAGGCATGAGCGATGAGCAGATCCAACGAGGTCTGGAACAGTTCCATGGCCGCAAACGCCGCTTTGTCGTCCAGGAAGAAGGCCCGAATATCTTTATCGATGACTATGCTCATCATCCTATAGAAGTAGGCGTTACTTTGGATGCGGCCAGAAAACGCTTCCCGGATCACAAGATAGTTGCGATCTTCAAACCGCATCGCGCCAGCCGGGTAAAGTATTTCGCCAATGCGTTCTCCGAGGCGCTGGAAAAAGCGGATCGGATCTATCTTCTGGAGTTTACATCGATTGATGATAAGCAGGACGGCACCGATATCGATATCCATTACCTGGAGGAACGTACGCCAGGTGCTGTGGTCATCGATGAGAAAGAGCAGGGGGCAGGGATCCTTGCGGCAGAAGCACCGGCGTGCTATGTCTTTATGAGCTCCAAGGATATTTACGAGCTGAAAGATAAGGTGCGTGAAACGGTCAAAACAAACTGATTCCGCTGTACAGAAGGCATGGAGACATGCCTTTTTCTGTGTTTTCTGCGTATTTAGCCGCGAATTCCGCCAAAAAAAGATAGCGCTACCAAAATTGATTGAAACATTTTCATAAAACGATATAATTTTGGTTAGATGAGGTGAATAATATGGTTGATTCTTTACTGATCTCTCTGGGAGATGTATGTCGACAGCTCCTGCCTATTTTAGGTGCGGTCGCCCTGGTATTTTTGTGCATTGCGCTGAAGCGCCTGGGAGCACTTCTGGAAGAGGTTAACAAAACATTGCAGAACCTGGATCCTGCTGTGAAGTCTGTCAACAGCAGTCTCGAAAAGGTACAGGCTCCGCTCGATACCGTTGTGAAATACAGTCATACACTGGATGACATGCATGACAAAACTGTAGATTCCGTCAAACGCATGGCGGAATCTGCCAGTGAAGGCGTGGAAAAAGTAAAAGACTACGTCGTCGATATGATCAGGGAGGCGGATCCCTATGATGAAGTTCGCCCGTATGAAGAAAACAAGGAATGAATAAGGAGGTTATTCAATATGAGTGAAAATAAGACACCGGAAGAAATCATGGAAGAAGTAAAAAAGGAAGCAGAAGCTGCCTCTGATGCGGTTAAGAAGGATGTCGCTGACGCCGTCGATGCCGTAAAGGAAAGCACTGCGGAACCAATGGAATCAATTGAGAAGACCGTTGAGGATTTAAAGAAAAAGATTCAGGATCTCTCCAGAGAACCGGGTGAATCCAAGCCGGGCATTGATCTGAAGCTGAGTGATGAAAACAAGGAAAAGATCGAAACGATCAAGAATAATACAATCAATTCCGTAACCGATACGATCAGCCAGGTCAAAAAGAGCGCCGAAGAATTCACAAACCGTGAAGATGTTCGCAAGACCATTGATTATCTGAAGGCGAATGCCTTTAAGGCAATTGATACCGCACGCGAAAAGATCAACGATATCGTTGAGAACCCGGACGTAAAGAAGACCCTGGATACTGCCGGCGCAAAGGTCAAGGAATTCAGCGAGAAGAGCACCAAGACGATTGAAGGTTTACTCTCCGATGAACAGAAGGATTCCCTGCGCAAAGGCTTCGATCAGGCCAGTGAAGCGGTAAAAGAAACTGTTGAAAAGACTTCCAAGGCAATCAATGAGTATGTAAACAAGCCGGAAGTTCAGGATGTTATTGAAAAGACAAAGGCTGGTGCCAAGGATCTTGCGGATAAGGGAACAGAAGTATTCAAAGATCTGTTTGATAAGAAAGACAACTGATTTCGAATCACCTGCATCCGAAAAACAAATACAGGGGAAGAACATTTATGAAACGTGTAACTATCTATGATGTTGCCAAGGAAGCTGGTGTTTCCCTTGCGACTGTATCCCGCGTAATCAATGGATCAACGGTCGTCAAGGAGCCGACACGCCAGCGCGTCCAGAGCGCGATTGAAAAGCTGGGCTATAAGCCGAACGCAATTGCACAGGGACTGGCATTGCAGAAGACCACTACGATTGGCCTGGTTGTACCAGAGGCTTCCTTTACGTACACCGGGCAGATCATCAATGGTCTGATTGATGTGGCCAAAATCTATAACTACAACATCATGTTGCATACCATTACGGCAGGTATTACCGATATCAACGATATCATTGAAGACATTATCAAGTCCCGTGTGGATGGCGTCATTATCTACAACGACAAGCTGGAAATGTCGGAAGTGGAGGAGCTGAAGAAATACAGCATCCCGATCGTTGTGATCGAAAACCATGTCAATGCCGAGAATGTATGCTGCGTCTATGTGGATATTGAAAAGGCAATCTATGAATTGACCATGAAGTATCTGGAAGAGGGCAAGGATAAGATTGCGATCGTAGAAGACCGCAAGAACCGCTACTCTACAGAACAGATGGTGAAAGGGGCAGAGACCGCCTTTAAGAAACATGGCAAGAAGTTCAAGGGATTGCTGAGAATACCGGTTGCCAACCGCTCCAGCTATGAATTCCTTGCTGACTGGCTGCGCAATAACAAGTACGATGTCATGATCGGAAACCGGGACTCGCAGGCTATGGCAATTCTGAATGCCGCAAAGGAAAACAATATTTCCGTACCGGACGAAATGGAAATCGTCTGTGTGATCGACACCAAATACAACTCCATGGTACGTCCGCAGATTTCCTCCTTCTCGATTCCGTCCTATGACCTTGGCGCGGTATCGATGCGGGTGATGACCAAAATGTTGCAGGAACAGAATGACTTTGACCGTGAGATCGAATTGAGCTATCTGTTCACACCGCGGCAGACCACAAAAAATTGACAGAACGACACTCGTTTTGTAAGATGCATTAGGCGATGATCGGAACAAGTACGTCAGCGCTTCTTCTGGACAAGAGACACCCCGGCTGGTGAAAGGGGGCAGAGGGACCTGAGGGAATACATCCGTGAGCTGTTCTGTGAAAGCAGAACGTGAGTCAGCGTTAATGACAGACAAGTGCACAGGCAATCTGTGAACTAAGGTGGTACCACGTGAAAGCGTCCTTAGACTGGACGCTTTTTATATGACAAAGGAGAACAAACATATGGATTTTTTGGAAGAACTGCAATGGCGGGGCCTCGTAAAAGATGTAACAGATCTGGAAGGTCTGAAAGAGACCCTCAAAAACCCGGTGACGATTTACTGCGGCTTTGACCCGACGGCGGATTCCCTGCATGTCGGACATCTGCAGCAGATCATTCTGCTGCGCCGGTATCAGAAAGCCGGCCATCGTCCGATTGCCCTGTGCGGCGGATTCACGGGCATGATTGGCGACCCGCGTCCGACAACAGAGCGCAAGCTGTTAACGCATGAGGAAGTGCTGCATAATGCCGACTGCATCAAGAACCAGCTGGCGATGTTTCTGTCGTTTGAAGGTGATAACGCCGCCATCATGGAAAATAACAACAACTGGCTTGGGGCGATGTCGCTGCTCGATTTCCTGCGCGATTACGGAAAGCTGTTTAATGTGTCGTACATGCTGCAGAAAGACACGATCAAGAAGCGCCTTGATTCCGGTATTTCCTATACCGAATTCTCCTACACCATTCTGCAGGCAATGGACTGGCTCCATCTGTTTCAGACTTATAACTGCCGGATTCAGATCGGCGGCAGTGACCAGTGGGGCAACCTTACGACCGGCATGGAACTGATCCGCAAGGTCGAAGGAGAACAGGCAAAGCCGTATGGCATTACCTCTCCGTTAATTACGAAGTCTGATGGCTCCAAGTTCGGCAAATCCGAAGGCAAAAATATCTGGCTTGATCCAAACCGTACGAGTGCTTATGAGTTCTACCAGTTCTGGCTGAATACACCGGATGCGGATGTAATTGACTACCTGAAACGTCTGTCCTTCCGTACACCGGAAGAGATCAATGCGCTTGCGGCATCCCTTGAGGAACATCCGGAATACCGGGAAGCCCAGAAAGCACTGGCAGAAGAGCTGACCCGTATCGTTCACGGGGAAGAGGGACTTGCCAAGGCGCTCAAGATCACAGAGACCTTCTTCCGCGGCAATATTATGGACCTTTCTCCGAATGAGATGCGGGAAGGACTGGCGGATGCACAGAAGGTCAGCGTCAGTGATGGCACAACTCTGATCGATGCGCTTGTGGAAGCGGGTGTATCTCACTCCAAGAGTGAGGCGCGCAAGCTGATCCAGCAGGGCAGTGTCAGCGTCAATGGGGAAAAGACAACTGCGATTGATGCTGTACTGAACAAGACGGATGCGGTTGACCAGGACTTTACGATTCTGTGCAAAGGCAAGAAAAACTACATCGTCATTACCTTTGACAACTAATATCAGGAACGGGATTTCCCGTTCTTTTTTCGTAATGAACCAAACCATCTGAAATCATACAAATCTAAGGATTGGAATGCAGCTGTTTCTTCGTCCCTTGCAGAGTGTTCGTGATATAATCGCCATGAGGTATTTTATGCGCAAATTATGTTGTTTCCTGCTGTGTATTGGATTGCTTGCCGGATGTGCGTCCACCAGCAGTTCAAAAGAACTCATGATGGCTGCCTATGAAGGCTATTACCGTTCGGTAGAAGGCAATGAACGCTTTCAGAGCGGATCCGATTATTATCAGATCTATGGTGAGATGACAAAGATCGGTGATGGAAGCTATCGGTATTATGTATTTCTGGATGAACCGCAGATTGCCATGTATGACGTGGTAATGCTGGCGGTTGAAAACGATACGCCGTTTGATGACGCAACGACCATGATGCCCAGCATCGGCATCTTTGAAAAGACGGAGTATTCTCTGATCCCTAACCAGGCCCGTTCTGCGGCCGGTTATGTAAAAGGTCTAGTGATTTCCGGAGAGTCCCAGCAGGCTTCTGTTGACCTCAAGCTGCTGGTCGAATGGCGTGACAAGACCAAGAAGAACTCCCACCGGGAATATATCGCTTTTACGCTGACGCCGGCTGGCTATGAAGCCGAAGGGGATGTTTCACAGGAGGAAACAGCACATGAGTGAGGCTGGATCCAGACGTGTGAAACAGTCTTTCATAGCCGGATCCCTGACCAGTTCTGCCGGGATTTTCCTTTCAAAGGCGATTGGTCTTTTTTATGTGGTGCCGTTTACTGCGATTGCGACCGAAAACAACATGGTTTTCTATACCGGCGCCTATAA
>JAFWJY010000210.1 GCA_017514525.1 Solobacterium sp.
ATAAAACACACTTTTTCAAGCGTGTTTTATTTGATTTATTACACTTTTTCAAACGACTTATTCCCACTCGATCGTACCTGTTGGCTTCGGTGTAAGATCAAGCAACACACGGTTAATGCCTGGTACTTCATGCGTGATACGTTCTGTAATCTTCTTGAGAAGAGCATATGGGATTTCCTCAATCTCAGCGGTCATCGCATCCCGTGTATTAACTGCACGGATGACTGCCGGCCATGCAAAGGATCGTTCTCCATCTTTGATGCCGGTTGTCTTGAAATCGGGAACGATTGTGAAATACTGCCAAACCTTTCCAGCTAATCCCGCATTGGCAAACTCTTCACGCAGGATCGCATCCGACTCGCGCACCGCTTCCAGACGATCTCTGGTGATAGCTCCCGGTGTACGCACCGCAAGTCCAGGTCCCGGGAACGGCTGCCGTTCCACCATGGATTCCGGAAGTCCGAGCTGTTTTCCTACAACACGAACCTCATCCTTGTACAGAAGCTTGACTGGTTCTACGAGTTCCATATTCATTTCTTCCGGGAGGCCGCCGACATTATGATGTGCTTTGATGCCTTTTTCACTTTCAAGAATATCCGGGTAAATCGTTCCCTGCCCAAGGAAATGAACATCTGTAAGCTTAGCGGCTTCTTCATCAAACACCTTGATGAATTCTTCACCGATAATATGACGCTTCTGTTCCGGATCCGTTACACCGGCTACTTTATCCAGAAAGCGGTCAACCGCATCTACATAAATGAGATTTGCGCCAAGTTCTTTCTGGAATACCTGAATAACCTGTTCCGGTTCGCCTTTGCGCAGGAAGCCATGGTTCACATGTACACATACAAGGTTGGAACCAATTGCCTTGATCAGCAGTGCCGCTACAACAGAAGAATCAACACCTCCGCTTAATGCCAGCAATACCTTGCCATCCTTAACCTGCTCTCTTACCAGTCTGACCTGCTCATCAATAAAAGCCTGGGCAAGTTCCGGTGTTGTGATGCGTTCCATTGAATCTGGTCTTTTGTTACTGTCCATTTGTGTTTTTCTCCTTCTGTTTTTCATCATATATTCGAAGACCCTCTTTCAGGTCCTGAATCAACTGCAGCGTATTTGGATTGACGCGTCCAAATGTTTTACGCACCGGTGTAAGAATCAGGTTGCCGATATCCAGTGCCGAATCAATCAGACCATTTTTGATCATACTGCTGACAAGTTCACAGCCGGCTAACAATGTATCCTTTTCTTCTGCGCCAAGGACTTCCACCCGTTTTCCATAAACATAACGGCGAAGGGAAAGTGTCTCTTCCTCGTTACCTGCCGCCTCATAGTATTTGGCAAGATTGGAAACCGCAGTCAGTGTAATCGGACTTGTATAGCCAATGGATTCCCGCAGATGTGAAACCAGCTGTTCTCCAATTTTTACCGCTTCTTCCGCATTCCCACTCATATAAAGGTTATCCGCCAGAGACATTTCAACCGCCAGCGTTTCCGGTGCCAGATCCCCGTAAAAGACAGATGCCTTTTCCAGGTTTTTCCGATCCAGCATAGCCGCGGTGCGATAACGACCTGCCCGCTTATAATAACCCGCAAGATTACGGGCAGCCTTCAGGGTTTCCAGATGCGTTTCTCCATAGAATTCCCGGGCTTTTTCATGCGCTTCCAGCCCAAACGCCACGGCATGGTTATAATCATGTGCTTTTCCATAGACTGCCGCAAGGTTGTTCAATGCGGTAATTGTATCGGGATGTGTTTCTCCCTGCATCTGCCTCATAATGGAGAGCACTTCCTTCTCCATTGCGATCGCATCATCATAACGGCGCAGATTGCTGTAATAGCTGGAAAGACGGTCCGCACATGCCAGAATGACATGCGGACTGTCCTGTATGGCACTGTAGCGCTTCAGAGCATTTTTTCCGCAGATTACTGCCTTTTCATAATCCCCGGCATCCGCATAGTAGGCCCCAAGATTATCCATGGATACAATGCTGGCATGACTGTCAGCACCAAGCGCCTCCTCCCGGTTGGACCGGACGGATTCTCCAAGGTGAATTGCCTCTTTGTACATACCCGCATCAGAATAAATATTGGCCAGGATACCACCGGCATTCAGGGTCAGCGGATCCTGTTCCCCATGTTTCTGCACGCGCTGCTCATATGCCTTTTTGGCCAAGCGTATCGCAACCGGAAAATCCCTGCGATGGGCATAATATTCCGCAAGGCGAAGTTCAATTTCGATGGTAGTTTCACTGTCTTCTCCAAACAGACTGACACGCTTTGAAAGAAGCTCTTCTCCCAGCTCAATCGCATCATCATACGCACCGACATGATCATAATAATCAGCCAGTTTTTCCAGAGAAGTCAGCGTTTCTTTGGCATCCTCCCCCAGCATGATCCGATTCTTTTCATACGTCTTTTTCAGGGTCAGATATTCCTGATCCGTCTTTGTCTTTGTTGGTTCCATCATTTCTGAAGTTATTATATAAAAATGAAACATAAAAGAAAACGCTGTCAGTTTCCCAACAGCGTATCCAGTGCTTCCCCATAGGATGGCAGAAATTCGTCCATGTATACCTGGATTTCCGGGTATTGAGCAGCCATTTCATTCACCTTCTTCAGCGTGCTTTCATATGCAATCTCAAATTCCCTGTTCTGCATCTGCTTCTCTTCCATGCATTTGATCAAAGCGGACAGCTTATCGGCTGCCTTTACCAGAGCGAACATATACTGTTCCTCTGGATCATCTGATGTTCCTCTCAGAATGGCTTCATAGTGCGGTCTCAGATCATCCGGAAGCTGTTTCAGCAGCCGTTCGACCGCCTGCTTTTCCACCTCTTTATAGGAATCATGGATCCGATCATTTCCATATTTCACTGGCGTAGGCATATCGCCGGTGATGATTTCCGATACGTCATGGTAAAGACCCGCCAGTGCGGCTTTCTCCGCATTGAGATGCCTGCCGAAGCGTTCATTGCCAATCAGACACAGCGCATGGGCTATCATAGCCACTTCCAGGGAATGCTCACTGAGATTTTCCCGTCGGCCAGAGCGCATCAGCGCCCACCGCTCGATGTATTTCATGCGTGATACAGTCGCAAAAAAATGATAATCCATACGCTTCCTTTCAGAATGGTACCATCATAGCACAGAAATGGCCCTCATCCGAGGGCCATGCCTGATTCATTCGGTTGTAACTCAGTTTCTGGTTGCGCCGATGCCGGAAGAACCATATACCGGGAACAGATGTAAATCATATCCGGTATTCTTGATCCATGCGCCTGGCTTCCAGCGTACATAGTTGGTGCCTTCCGCATAGTCCAAGCCAATCAGCGTTGTGCCTGCTGGTGCCCAGCCGATGGTAGACGGAGCCTGCCAGTACTGGCCGACATATACGATGGACTTATGACCATCGGCTTCCAAGACATTGGTACGGCTGTAATCTACATTGGTTTCAGCCGGTTTCCCACTTGGGTTTCCGCCCGGAGTAACGCTTCCTCCTCCGGATCCGGACGCATACTTATGCGGAATACCGCCCTGTCCAAACCACCAGCTGTTTCCATAATCGTCCCGATAGATGTAATACCCTTCTTTGGACTTGTAGGCATAGTAGTAGGTGTAGTTATGAACATCGGTACGCCAGTAGCTGCCGGCAGAAGAACCGGTATAACGGTTCGGTGTTCCGCCTGCGCTAAACCACCAGTAATTGCCATAGTCATCGCAGTAGACGTTATAGCCATCCGCAGAAGTAAATGTGTAGTACATTACATAATTCGGAACTTGCTCTCCGCCGCCTCCGCCGGAGCCGCCATAGCTGTAGACATGACCGTTGTTATCGACGGTATACAGCTTTCCATCCGGATTGGTGTACACCACCGTTCCGTTGTCATGCGTGTAGTAGGTAAGCTTCATTTCTGTTATGGTCTTTGCGGCAGCCGCAGATACTCCATCAAGCTTATTGCCGTAGGAATCAAGATAGGTACGATTTCCATAGTCGTCATACACCCAGGAATAGCCATTCTGGGAATAGATCGTCCATCCTTTACCATTGATCTGCCAGGTGTAATATCCATCGATATCACCCCATGGGCCTCCGCCTTCAACAGCAGCCATCGCAGGTACTGTCGTTACGAGCATTGCCATAATCGCAGCACACACTGCAAGCAGTTTCAAACGCATTTGTTTTACCATTAAAACTGTCCCTCCTAGTTCGCTTTCATATACGAACTACTTCTATTTTATCCATAGTGTGCTACAAAAGAAGCACATTAGTTCATAAATCGTTTCTGATAGGTCTTTGCCCGTTCGAAATAAGCCCGTGACGGATCATAGTGATACACCTCATTGGAAAGCTGATCCTTACTGTAGGTAACTCTCTGATTGGTCCCTTTCAGGCTTTCTTCCATTGTTTCTAATGGAAGCCCTCTTTGTTCAAACTCCAGAATAAACTCATGAATTGACGTCGGAATCAGATAAAACCCGCCCGGAAACTGCTCGCCAAGCCGTTCCAAAACGCCTGGATAAAACAACGCTGCAGCGCCGTTAATTCCCTGTTTATTGGTAACCACAAGGTATTCAAGCGGTTTCTTTTGTTCCACCCAGTTGATCTCCATCTTCTGAATTCGTTCCGGAAACAGCCGCTGTCCGTTTTCCATTGCGTCGGAAAACAGCTGTTTCTGGGTCACGCCATAGCGTTCCATGATTTCATTTGTGACAATGCACGACATCAGGTTTTCATCATCCGGTTTTGAAAACAGCAGATGACAGGTGATTGCCAGGCCATCCCGTTCAAGATACGGAACTTTTTCCAGCAGATCTTTATTCCAGACACGGTTGCTGAGACGAATGAACAGCTGATTTCTGACGACATCGTAGTCTTTACTCACCGCAGCTGTGTTGAAATTCGGAAAGGTTTTCGTCAGTAGACTCGCCATCTGTTCCATCAGTTCCTCAAGCGGCACCTGATTCTTGTACAACTGGTAGAAATCATCCAGATTGACGATTGCACGGCCGACAAATGGTTTGGAATCCATGCACATCGCAAGATAGGAACTGCCGATTTTCTCAAATGGACGGATGTGAATCTTGTTTCCACGCTCCTCTTCCGGGAGACAATCATAGATATTGTCTCTCACATAATCGACCAACTGCTGATAACTGTAATTCTCTTTCACTTCTTTTTCCTCCTCGGCTGATAAGCCCTTTACTTACCTATTAGCCAGAGAAAAAAAATCCCCCCAAAATCTGAGAGGAAATTTTAATTTTTTTCAGAATAAGAACTGAAAGGTAATGAATGCCGCATAAATGATCAGCAGCAGAATACCCTGCCAGCGGAACAGACGTTCCTTTGCCAGGGCCGGGAAACACAGGATTGACATAACACCCAGCATTACCGGAATATCAACCAGCAGTGAGGCATTTACTCCCATCAGCATCTTTTCAGCCGGTACTCGGAACGGTGAGATCGTAATTGCGACACCACTGACCAGCACAATATTGAAGAGGTTTGCGCCAATCACATTGCCAAGGGACAGCGCTCCGGTACCTTTGCGAAGTGATGTAATCGCAGTGATCAGTTCCGGAAGTGATGTACCTAAGGCAACCATGGTAAGACCGATAACCGAACTCGGAACGCCAAGGGCCTGCGCAATCAGGGTACCGTTATCAACCAGCAGCCTTGCGCCAATGGCAATTAAGATCGCACCGCCTACCAGCATCACAAGCTCTTTCCAAAGCGGAATCTCTTTGACTGCTGTCTCCTCTGCCGGAGCAGGTGCTTCACTGCCATCTCCTTTTTTCATCTGCAGTACGGAAAGAATCATATATACCACAAAGATGCAGAGGAACATGATTCCATGCCAGCGTCTGAATTCACCCGTTGTATAAGCAATCAGGGAATAAATAATTGCAGAAAAGAAGAATCCCATAACCGGAAGACGCAGGGTCTTCTTTTTTACCGGTCCCGGATGCACGGCAATAGTGATTGCGGAAATGAGTGCGGTATTACAGATAATGGAACCAATCGCATTACCATAAGAAATACCGGAATTGTGCTGAAGTGCAGCCTGCGCTGATACCATGACTTCCGGCAGTGTCGTACCGATCGACACCACAGTCGCTCCGATCAGGAGCTCCGGAAGGTTGAACCGATGGGCAATGCCGGATGCGCCATCGACAAACCAGTCACCGCCTTTAATTAATAATGCAAAGCCCACTAAGAACAGGGCAACTGCCGCAAACATATTCATACGTTTTTCCCCTTTATCAAAAAAGTCTCACAGGCAAATGCCTGCGGGACTTATTGTATCATCTTTCCTTTCCCGCGAACGCGATTTTACAATGCCGGTTCTTCCGGTTTTCCACCCGGGCCATAATAACTGATTGCCAGCATTGTCGTATCGTCAAACTGCGGGGCTTCCTTGACGAAAGCCGCAATCGCATCGGTAACCGCATGAATCATCTGTTCCGGGTCATCTGAATTCAAGGTATTCAGGGTATCGACAATACGGCCGGTCGTAAACTGTTTCTTGTCGATATCCATGGCCTCCGGTGCACCATCGGTGTAGACAAACAGGGAGTCCCCTGGATGCAGCTCAAATTCATGTTCATCGAATTTCGTATCCGGTATCAATGCCAGCGGCGGGCAGTGCGGATACTCGATCATCTCAAACGGTTTTCCGACCCGGCGCAGAATCGGATTCTCATGCCCTGCATTAGCCGCAATACCCTTTCCGGTTGTAAGATCCAGAATCGCAAGCCATACCGTCACAAACAGGTTTGCGTCATTACCTTCGCACAGGGAATTATTGACGTCAAACAGGATATCCTTTGGCGTACCTCCATTCTGTGCTCTTGTCTTAAGCAGTGTCTTGGCAATTACCATGAACAGTGCTGCCGGTACACCCTTATCTGATACATCGGCAATCACCAGACCAAGATGATTCTTATCAATCAGGAAGAAGTCATAGAAATCACCGCCAACTTCCCGTGCCGGATCCATGGAGGCATACAGCGTGAATTCATCCCGTTCCGGGAATGGCGGGAAGATGCGTGGCAGCATATCTTCCTGAATCTTCGTTGCGACATTCAGTTCAGCACGAATCTTTTCCTTTTCCATTGTGACGGTTTCCAGACGGTTGATGTACTGCTTGAGGTCGGTATCCATCTGGGTAAAGGAATCCGCAAGATCTTCCAGTTCATCGTTGGTGTGGATGTCCACCTTGAACGGTTCACTGTTATCCGTCTTATCAAGGTCATTGACAAGTTCCTTCGTCGCGGTATGAAGTTTTTTAATCGGTTTGATAATCCGTTTCCGGATGTAGGTATAGAACAGCAGGATCGCAATCACTGTGATAACACTGATTACGACTACATTGATGATGGCTATGATTCTTAACGAGTCGATGATCTGATCCGCATCATAATCCACGCCAACAATCGCAACGATGTCTCCATTATGATTCTTCACCGGGTAATACGAACTGGCAAGAAAGCCATACGTCGCATCTTCTTCTATCGTAAGGGTATCTTCCAGAACGTCATTGAACGCATTGATCATTTTGACCTTTTCCTCTTCGGAATCATACTGTTCAATCGTACCGAGATGGGAAACAGAGCGCTCATTCTTCGCATCCCACACATAGGTATAATGATCATTCTCCGGATAGATCACATAGTAATACACCAGCTCGGAGTTTTTGGCGCGAATCGTCATGTACTCCAGAATGCTGTCGTAATAGTCATCTGTTTTCTTCGTTTCTAAATAGGTTTGAACCGTATCTCCATTGATATACTCTGCCAGCGTCCGTGCATCTGAGTTAAGTGAGTCTCCCAGCATAACCGTCTGGACCGACCAGAACCATAAAGAAGTGAAGAACGTTCCAAGTAAAATAACAGCCAGACCGAACAGGCACATGCCAATCGTCAGCTTCACTCCGATTCTTCCGCGTTTTTTTGTTTTATTTTCCGCCATAGTCTTTATCCCTTTACTTTGTTTCCCATATCCGACAGAATACATAATATTCTTTCAAACATCAGCCTGAAACATGCGTACAAAAACAACTTATCTTTCTTATTTTAATATTAAACATGCGGATTCTCAGCCAAAGTTAGAAAAAAATGCGGAACCCCGCATTCATTCCGCTATCGTTAAGACAACGTCCCCATTCCCAAGCAGATCTGTCAATTCCTGTACGGACAAGTCAATATGTCCCAGTTTTGTATATGCCCAGGTATTTGACCCATAGAATACAACGATTTCATCACCGGCATATAACACGATGTCGCCAGGTTTTGTCGTGATTTCTTCATCCTCCCGGACAAGACTCTGACCAATCGGCCCCACCTGTTCAAAACCGCCATACATCGACATTTTGACTGTTAACGGAAGGAGTGCCTTAAGCGCATCAACCGATGGGTTATCTTCCCAGGTTGCCGGCACCTCCGTTTTTCCAATGGATAAGCGCATGGTATTTTCCTCCTGTTCTGCATCCGTCTCTGTTTCCGCAACTATTTCACCGGTCCAGGTATTGATCCCGCCAAACTCATACACATTTGTATAGCCGATATCGAAAAGTTTCTGAGCAGCCTGTTTTGACCGATTGCCGCTTCTGCAGTATACCAGCAGAATCTGATTCAGATCCGGAAGTTCTTCCGGCTGTTCCGTGCCAATCGTTTCATTAGGAATATTGATTGCGCCGGGAATATGCCCTTCCGCGTATTCCTCTGGTCTGCGGACATCCACAATCATATGGCTGTCATCCGCTTCCATCATCGTCCTAGCCTGTTCCTGTGTAATCTGTGTATAAGCGTTTTTTCCGTCTTCCGTATCCTTCGGCAGTTCACCTGAAGAACAGCCTGACAGACAGATTGCCATTCCGGAAAGAATCACTAATTTTATCAGTCTGATCATTTTCTATTTTCCTTGCCGTGTAATCAATTCTGATCTTATCAGATTTCCTGTGCAGAGAACACCATTGTCTGAACTACGATTTAATTGACGGTTACAGTTCACACGGGGTAAAAACGAGAATCACTGATTTATGGAGATCTGTAGTTCGCAGATCTCTTTTATGATCTTCTGGGCGGACGCAGGAAGCTGGCGATATTTGAGTATAAGATCCTGCTCTTCCTGAGAGAACATTTTGGAAGATATCTTCTTTTTCTTTAGGGAACTTATTTCTGATTCTGCACCTGTTAGTTCTATGACAGAACAATCCAGCGCATCACATATTTTCTGAAGCTGTTCATCAGAGACACGACGAACACCGCCATTCTCATATCTGACGATCGTACTCTGGTCCACACCGATCATCTTCGCTAATTGAGTGGTTGTGATGTTCTTTTCTTTTCGCTTGATTTTAATGTTCTGCCCTACAGACATATACGCATCCTTCTGAGTACATTTTATCTGATTTTCACCATTTCGCTGTTGAATACCATTCTAAAACGCATCATACTGAAGTCAAGGAATATGTACATATGTATGTACATATATTATTAATGTATGTCAGATTGTATGACCTGCCACAGATTCCATGAACTCAGATCATTACGCGCTGCCGTAAGGCGTTTTGAAGATGGCAGCGAGACAGCTGCTCTCATAGCTGCACATGAAGCGGATCAGCAAATGATAGAAAACTTGAAGGCTGATAATACTCGTATTTCCGCTGAACTTCTGGAAGTAAAACACGAGAACCGTATTTTGAAAGAAAAAGTATCCAATATACAAAGCAAATACGATCTATTGGTGAGTAAATACTCTGCTCTGCGGAATGAATCAGATTATGAAACAGTGATCAACTCACCAGAGTTTCAGGAGCGTATCGATCATCTGGTGCTTTCGCTCTTCAATGAACTTGAAGACAAACAGGCTTACATCGTTAAGCTGGAATCACAGATCCATAAGGACTATACGAACTCCTCGAAACCTTCATCTCAATGCCCGAACCATAAGAAGATTGTCAATAACCGCGAGAAGACCGGCGCATCTGTCGGTGGGCAGCCCGGACATAAAGGGCATTCGCGTAAACAAAGAGAAGCGACGAAAACAATGGCTCTTCCGTTTCCGGAAGAAGTGATATCTCATCCGGATGATTATGAATTCGTTGAATTCAAATCCAGAAAGCAGACGGATGTAAGAATGGAAGTTACTGTTACAGAACTGAAATCTCCAGTATTCCGCAATAAGCAAACCGGCAGACTAATATGGACTCCGTTTCCGGAAGGTTATGAGAATGAGATGAACTACGGTGCCGGCTTAAGGGCATTCTGCTGTATGGCAAACAATTATCTGAATGTACCACTCCGGAAAGTATCCGCATTTCTCAAAGACCTTACCCATGGCGATATTGAGATCGCCCCGTCAACAATCCAGAATCTGAGTAAGCGATTCGCAGAGAAGACAGAAAAGAACGAAGAAGAGATCTTCCGTAATCTTATGAATTCACCGTATATGCATAATGACTTCACAACGATACGGGTAAATGGCAGCCAGTACTTCGCTAATGTTTCTTCCAATGGAAGAGATGTTCTGTATCTGTTCCGGAAAAACAAAGGAGGCAAAGGATTGGAAGGAACACCAGTAGAAAACTATTTGTTCGCACTGATTCATGATCATGACATCACCTACTTCAAATATGGCAGTGCCCATCAGAAGTGCATCGTACACGAGCAGAGATATGTCAAAGGCAGCGAAGAAAATGAACCTGATCTGAAATGGAACAAACGCATGGCCGAACATTTGAGATGGATCATCCATAACTTCAAGGAAGGCAATCTGAATACAGAAGAATCGATTCAAAAGGCAAAAGCCAGATATTACGAGATACTGGACCTGGCAATGGAAGAATACGAACATGTCCCGAAGAAACAGCTTGAGTATTACAAAGACGGATATAACACCGCAAAGCGGCTGAAAGAATACGGTGAGAGTCTCTTGTATTTCCTGGATCATCCGGAGATTCCTTATGACAATAATGAGTGTGAGCGGCGTGCCCGCCGCATCAAAGGAAAACAACGGGTGATAGGTACATTCAGGAGTATCCAGAGTGCGGAAGACTATCTGAAGTTCATGACCTATATGGAAACAGCACGTGATTCTACAGATAACAAGTTTGAGAAACTAGTTGAAGTGTTTTCATGACCCATAAAGAAAGTGATGCGATTACTCCGGCACATCTATGCCATACTGTGAGTGATCCCATCGCTTTATTATTTACCCGTGTAAACTGTAACGTCTGATTTCATTCGGTTATGACGGAGTCGGTTATAACCGAGTCATTAATTCAGCATTGAACATGGACAGGCATGATAAAGTAGAGATACTGGTCCGATCCGGACCACCTCATACACATGCCAATGGAACTCGGTGACCTGCTGGAATACGCTAGGAATACGTATCACATCGAAGAAGAACATAAATGGGCTGACTGGCCCGGTTTTTCCGTGCTTTCGCATCCGGATACCGGCAAATGGATTGCCTTATGCATGCGCCAATGGGACAGTG